>NZ_JBNHIC010000030.1:0-49713 GCF_059092905.1 Arthrobacter sp. B0427-1-12
GCAGCGCGAAGAAGGTCGAGGTGGATGACCCCTGGGGCTTCGGCGGATCGCTGGAGTGGGCCACCTCCTGCCCGCCGCCGCGGCACAACTTCACCTCCCTGCCGCGCATCCGCTCCGAGCGGCCCGCCCTGGACCTGCACCACCCGGAACTGATGCAGACCCACACCCCCACCAAGCCGGCGCCTGTGGCCCAGGTCCTCGGCTCCGCCGACCGGAAGGATGTCTGACCACAGACAAGGTTCGACGTCGGCACTTTCGGTGAGTGCCGACGTCGTGCCCGTTACTATGGGCCCGTGACCGATACCTGGGAAGCGATCCACGCGGAGCGGGCGGCCCTGGCCGCCGACCTCGCGAACCTGAAGGATGCACAGTGGGCCGCACCCTCACTGTGCACCGAGTTCTCCGTCCGGGAGGTGCTGGCGCACCTGACCGCGGCGGCGAGTCTGAATCCCCTTCGGTGGATGGCGGGCGTGATCCGCTGCCGGTTCGACTTTGATAAGCAGGTGGCCATGCGCCTGGCCGAGCACCTGGGCGCAACGCCGGCCGAGACGCTCGCCAATTTCCGCCGGGTGGTCACCAGCAGGACCGCACCTCCCGGCCCGACCGTGGCCTGGCTGGGCGAGGCGATCGTCCATGCCGAAGACATCCGGCGGCCGCTGGGCATAGTCCGTGACTATCCGATCGAGGTGGTGACGCGGGTGGCGGAGTACTACAAGGGGACCGATCTGATTGTCGTGGCGAAGGGACGGATCGGCGGGCTGCGCCTGACGGCGACAGACGGCCCCTTCACCGCCGGCTCCGGTCCGCTGGTCTCCGGCACTACCCTTGCCCTCATCATGGCGATGACGGGACGCGCCGCGTACTGCGACGAGCTTGAGGGCGAGGGTGTCGCGGCGCTGCGCGAGCGCTGCTAGGGCATAGCCCGGTCCAGCGCACGCTGGGCACCGGCACCCAAGCCGGGTGCCGGCGTCGTACCAACGGCGGTAACGACACGGCGCGTCTGCCGCCGGGCCTCTGGCGGGTCCCGGGGCCTGAATGTAGCGTGTTGTGTATCGCAAGGCACTGCTGTGGCTGGGACGGTGGTCTGACCGACAGGACGGGACCAATGAAACCGAACCAGGCAAGCAGCCCCGGCATGAAATCCAGAAGCAGCCCCTCCAGGCGAACTTACACGGCCGCCGGCCTCATTGCCTGCCTGATTCTGTTCGCAGGTGTGGGGCTGGCCGGATGCACCCCGGAGGGGGAACCGGACCCGCCGGAACCGGCCCCGGCGCAAACCTCGACGCCTGCACAAACCCCGACGCCGGCTGAGGCCGAGACGCCGGCCCAAGACCAAACAACGGTTCCAGCCGGCATCCCGGAACCGAGCGCTGCCCCAGAAGGACCGCCGCCGGGACTGTATGAGTGCTGGACCGCCGGACCTGCCACGCCCGTCGCGATGTTCAACGTCAAACTCACGGACGATGGAAGCTACCGCCTGCTCGTCGCGGGCTCCAAAGCGGGGCACTGGTCCTACGACCCCGGGGACAACATCATCACCTTCGAATCCGGAAGCCTCGCGGAAATCTACGAAGGCATTTACGTGCCCGACGCTGACCCGGATGCCACTGCGCGGGAGACGATCTACCTCCATGAATTGGGCAATGGTGGGCCGGGGATCGACACCCGGCACCCGGCCTGCCACCTCAAAACGGACGAATCAATGAATGAAACCTCCGGATTCGGCGCCCGCTTCGGCTGGAAGTAGCCGGCACGGCAGGGCACCGGCGCCTACCGCGCACTAGCGGCTGTACCCGCGGTCTGGCAGTGTTGGAAAAAGCCGGTATAGGCAGCAGATAGCAGTAGTAGAGGATCAAGGAGATAGCCCCATGGTCGATTCGGTTCCTTCGAAAGAGCGCGCGCTTGACGGCCGCTACGGGGACGTCGACGGCGGTGATGCTGTAGAGGAGGAAGCCCTCGAGGAGGAAGCCCTCGAGGAGGAAGCCCTCGAGGCGGGACCTGTCGAGTCGGGGTCGGTCGAGGCGGAGGGCGTCCCTGTCCCCGAAATCACCTACGACGAACAGTTCTATCCGGCCCGCCCCCGCTCCCTGCGGCCGAAGGCCCGGCGCCGCCCCTGGGCACCGGGCCAGCCGCCGTTTGAACCGGATGCCCGCAATAGCGTCTACGTTGAGTGGCTGCGGAACCAGTCGATGCTCGGGGACGCCAAAGTAATTGCCCGCCAGCTCTCAGGCCAGGCGAGCATGTGGCAGAACCCGTTCGCCTACCCGAACCCGAGGGCAGCGGTGGACCGGGCGTCGGTGTGGTTCACCGCGTACCCCTTGTCCTTCATCACCAAGCCCGGCCAGTCCTTCCTCGCTGCTTTGGGGGACGCCGGCCTGTGGAACGCCTTCCAGAAAATCGGCATTAAGGCCATTCACACCGGTCCGGTGAAACTGGCCGGCGGGCTGAACGGCTGGCAGCAGACGCCCAGCGTGGACGGGCACTTCGACCGCATCAGCATGGCCATCGATCCGCTGTTCGGCACAGAGGAAGAGTTCCGGGCCATGTGCCAGGTTGCCACAGACCACGGCGGAACCATTGTGGACGACATCGTGCCCGGGCATACCGGCAAGGGCGCGGACTTCCGGCTTGCCGAGATGAATTACCGGGACTACCCGGGCATCTACCACATGATCGACATCCCGGAATCCGACTGGCATCTGCTCCCGGACGTTCCTGAAGGGAAGGACTCCGTGAACATCGACGCCGCCACGGAACGCGCCCTGCAGGACGCCGGGTACATCATCGGCGAACTCCAGCGGGTCATCTTCTATGAGCCCGGCGTCAAGGAAACCAACTGGAGCGCGACGCGCCCCGTCATGGACACCACCGGCACGTTCCACCGGTGGGTCTACCTGCACTATTTCAAGGCCGGGCAGCCGTCCATCAACTGGCTGGATCCCACCTTCTCCGGCATGCGGCTGGTCCTGGGGGACGCGCTGCACTCCCTCGTGGATCTGGGTACAGGCGCGCTCCGGCTCGACGCCAACGGGTTCCTTGGAGTCGAGAAAAGCGCGGAGGAAACACCGGGCTGGTCGGAAGGGCATCCGCTCTCGGAAGCCGCGAACCAGATCATCGGCAGCATGGTGCGCAAAGTCGGCGGCTTCACCTTCCAGGAGCTGAACCTGAGCATCGATGACATCAAGGCCACCTCCGAGGCCGGCCCGGACCTGTCCTACGACTTCGTGACCCGCCCCGCCTACCATCACGCCCTGGTAACGGCGGATACCGAATTCCTGCGGCTGACCCTGCGATTGGCGATGGAAATCGGCATCGACCAGGCGTCCCTGGTGCACGCGCTGCAGAACCATGACGAACTGACCTATGAACTGGTGCACTTCGCCGCCAGGCACAAGGAGGATGCCTACGAACTCGAGGGCCGGACCCTCACCGGCGCGGAACTGGCGCATACCGTCCAGCAGACCCTGCGGGAAGGTCTGACCGGTGAAGCCGGACCCTACAACCTGGTCTTCACCACCAACGGCATCGCGTGCACGACGGCGAGTGTGATCACCGCGGTCCTGGGCATCAGGGACCTTGAGTCGATCACGGACGAACAGGTGGACCGGATCCGCCGCGTGCACCTGCTGCTGGCCATGTACAACGCCCTGCAGCCCGGAGTCTTCGCCCTGTCCGGCTGGGATCTGTGCGGCATGCTGACCCTGGACCGGTCCAAGGTCGCCCAGCTGGTGGCCCACGGGGACACCCGGTGGATCAACCGCGGCGCGCACGACCTGATGGGCTTCAACCCGTCCGCCCAGGCCTCCACCTCGGGCATGCCCACAGCCGTGAGCCTGTACGGCACCCTTCCCGAACAGCTGGAGGACGAGTCATCATTTGCACGGCAGCTGGCGAAGATCCTGGCCGTCCGTGAGGAGCATGGCATCGCCCGGAGCGGGCTGATCGACGTCCCGGACGTCTCGCACCGCGGCATGCTCGTCATGGTCCACGACCTTCCCTCCGGCCACCGCGAAGTCACGGTCCTGAACTTTTCCGCCCACGACATTGCCGGCACGGTCCGTTCAGAACAGCTCTGGACCGGAGCGGAGGTGACCGACGCGTTCAGCGGCGAAGCCGTGGGAACCGTCGATGACCTGCACAGCTTCTATATCCAGCTGGAGGCTTTCCAGGGCACCGCGCTGCTGGTCACGCCGCCCGAACCGGCGCATGCCGAAGACACGGATCAGGCATAGGTACGACGGCGGCAGGCCGCCTTCCGCCCGGAAGGTTCCGGCACCCAGGCGGCAGGCCGCCGTCGCGCTTCCGGTGTGAGCAATATCTCATCAAATGAGGCGGGTGCCAGGGGGTACCGGCAGTAGGATCGGCGTTACCTATTCGTAATACCTCTGATTGAGCGCGTGATATGGCTGAAGACTCCGTTACCGACGACAAACCGAAACAGTTTCTTGGACTGAGCGGCACCCAGACCATTGGCTCGGCTTTGGCAGCGGTGGCCTCCGCCGTTGTCGGCTCCCATCTCGGCGTGGCCGGAACGCTTGTTGGGGCTGCACTCGGTTCGATTGTCGCCACCGTGGCAACCGCCCTCTTTACCCGGACGCTCAGTTCGGCCAGCATCGCGGCGAAGAAGAAAATTCCGCAGCCCCGATGGCGCGGGCTACGGCCTGGCGGTGGCGGAATGGTGACCGCCGGCGCACCGGCCGAGGTGTCGGATTTCCGGACCAAACTTGCCAGGAGGCGGTTCACGCCCAGGACCTGGCTGACGATCGGGATGGCCAGCGCCGCCGCCTTCGTAATCGCGATGGTGGGTGTCACTGCGGTCGAGTTCGGAACCAACCAGCCGATCTCCACGCTGGTTTCCTCGACGTCGAATATCGACGGCGGCACCACCGGGCCAACCACGACGCTTGGCGAAGTCCTTGGCGGCAGCCCGAGCAGCCAGAACAGCCCGGCGGTTCCGGACGAGGCTGGCGGTCCGACTGCACCGGCCGAGGAGGTGCCCGGGCAGATCGGGGATGGCCCGGTCGACGGCGGCGTGACCACGGACGACGTCCCCGGTATGGGGAAGAGCGTGCCGACGGAAGATCCCGGGACCGGCGACCTGAGCTCTACTTTGCCGACCGAGCCGGCCCCCGCAACCGATCAAGCCCCGGCGCCCGCCCCCGCACCCAAACAGGCACCGGCGCCGTTCTCTGACCCGGGACCGGCCGGCCAGGGTGGCCTGCCGGCTGGCGGCGGAGCCGCGGGCACGGGACAGTAGGCGGCCCGGACGTGAAAGTCAGGCCCGGCGGCTAGCATTCCAACCATCCGAAGTTCCGCTCGCCGATCCCGAGGATGATGCGCCATGACCGCAGATCTCCCAGCCCCGACCTTGCTCAAGTCCGCAGCGGCGCGCGAGTCCGTGGCGCCCTCCGCCTGGGCGGACAGGCAGCGGCAGCTCACGCTGGCTGCCCTTGCCCTGGGGACCAGGATCGTCGCGGGCAGCGGCAGCAGGAATGTTGTCATGTCGCCGGTCGGCCTGCTCTGTGCCCTCGCCATGCTGCGCGCCGGTGCCGGAAGCACGACGGCGGCCGAGCTGGATGCCGTCCTCGGCCTGCCTTTGGAGGACCGGGATGGGGCGATGAATGCGTTGCTGTCCCGGCTGGAGGAGTTCGACGGCGACCCGGGAGCCGTCGACGAGGACGACCCGCCTGACGAGCCCGTGGTCCATCTGGCGCAGGGTCTTTTTGTCGAGAAATCCGAACCCATCGGCGACGCCTACCTGGAAACGCTGGCCCGGCACTATGGCACCGGAATCTACCCGGTCAGCTTCGCCGACGCCGCAAGCGCGAAGGGTGCCATCAACGCATGGACCGCGGCGCACACGGGCGGGCGGGTCCGTGAGGCTCCGGCAGAGTATTCCACCGAGACCGTCTTAAGCCTGCTCAGCACCGTTTACTTTGCCGGGGCGTGGGCATCACCCTTTGATCCGGCACTGACGGCGGATGCAGCGTTCACGCGGACGGACGGTACGCCTGTTCCGGTCCCCATGATGAACCTTGAGGACGCGCTGGCCTATGCGCAGGGTCGGTTCGGCCAGGCTGTGGACCTGCCCTACGGCGAAGGCTTCGTCATGCGTCTGGTGCTGCCGGCCGCAGCCGGGGTGCCGGACCTGGACTGGGGCGGCTGGGAGCAGGTCGGGGCTGTCCTTGACGCGGGCCCCGTGCGGCGCATCGCCCTGTCCCTGCCAAGGTGGGACCATGCCGCCACGACGGATTTGTGCGAACTCCTTCCCAGGCTGGGGCTTGTCGAAACCTTTAGTGACCGCCCGGACCTTGACGCGATCCGGCCGCGCCTGAAAATCAGCGCGGCGGCGCAGGCGGCCAACATCACTGTGGGGGAGAAGGGGAGCGTGGCTGCCGCGGTGACGCAGTTCGACTTCATGGTCACCGGAATGCCGCTCCGGGAAGAGCCTCTGGAGCTGACGTTCGACCGGCCGTTCCTGTACCAGGTGGTGCATGAGGAAACCGGCCTGCCGCTCTTTATGGGCAGGGTGATGGATCCCGCAGCAAAAGGGTCAACCGAGGGTTGACGGAATGGAGGGGTCAACCTAGGGTTGACTCATGACAGATCCAATCCGCATGACGAATCCCGTCCGGCTCGATGACCTGATTGAAGCCATCACCCAGGTCCACGACAATGCATTGGACCAACTGTCCGATGCGGTCCTTGCCGCCGATCACCTCGGAGAGGTGGCGGACCACCTGATCGGCCACTTCGTCGACCAGGCCAGGCGCTCGGGCGCGTCCTGGTCGGACATCGGCAAGAGCATGGGGGTCACCAAACAGGCGGCCCAAAAACGTTTTGTGCCAAAGGGCTCCGGCGAACCGCAGGCCCTTGATCTTAACAAGGGCTTCAGCCAGTTCACGGACCGGGCCAGGAACGTCGTGATGGCAGCGCAGAATGAGGCCCGTGCCGCCGGCAATACGGAAATCCGTCCGGAACACCTGGTGCTGGGGCTCCTGGCTGAGCCGGACGCACCCGGCGCCCGGGCAATTATCGACCAGGGCGTGGCGCTGGAGACGGTCCGGGACGCCGTTGCCGCCGCCCTGCCGCCCGAGGCGGGGCAGCTGCCCGACCTCATTCCCTTCGACCCGCAGGCGCGCAAGGCGCTGGAGCTGACGTTCCGGCAGGCACTGCGGCTGGGCCACAACTACATCGGGACCGAGCACATCCTGCTCGCGCTCCTGGAGCTGGAAGACGGCCAGGGCGAGCTCTCCGGCCTCGGCGTCGACAAGGAGGCTGCCGAAGCGCACATCGCCGCAGCCGTGGCCAAAGTCCTTGCCGCCCGCGAGCAGGAGTGACTGCTGGCGTCTCCACCATGACCAATGGTCATTTCCAGTTGGTTTGCACGTGGCATTCCAGCGGAAAACGACCATTGGTCACTGGGACATTTTCCCCAGGCTGAGGGGCCCGGGCCGGCGTCGCTAGAGCTAGGCTAGAGCGCGGCGTTCGCCAGCGCGGAGGCTTCGGCCGCCCCGCCCTGCCAGAGCGCGTCGAACGGTGCGTTGGAGGAGACCCGGGCCTTGATGCCCTCTGTGACGAAGGCCTTGGCGGCCTGGGCGGCTTCCAGCGGCGTGGCGCCCTTGGCCAGCTCCGCGGCGACGGCGGCGGCCAGCGAGCAGCCGGCACCGCTGACGGCGACCTCGCCCACCTTCGGCGCGCTCAGCACGGCCATGGTCCCGCCGTCGTAGAACACGTCGACGGCGTTCTCGCCGGCCAGCCGCACGCCGCCCTTGGCCAGTACGACGGCGCCGCTCGCCTCATGGATGCGGCGTGCCGCTTCCTTCAGGTCCTCGAGGTCCTTGATCTCCATCCCGGCCAGGGACTCGGACTCGAAGTGGTTGGGGGTTACGAAGGTGGCCAGCGGCAGGATGTTCGCCTTCAGGGCCTGGTCCGTGTCCAGCGCGTGGCCGGGCTCCTGGCCCTTGCAGATCAGCACCGGATCCAGAACGACGTTCTTCCACTCCTGGCTCTTCAGGGCGGCGGCCACGGTGTCGATCGTGGCGGGCGTGCCGAGCATGCCGATTTTCACGGTGTCCAGCGCCTCGGCGTAGCAGGTCTGGATGGCCTCGAGCTGGTCCGCGATCACCTGCGGATCGACCGGCATAAACCGGTGGTTCCAGTTGTCCTTGGGGTCGAAGGAGACGATGCAGGTCAGGGCGGTAATGCCGTAGACGCCCAGCTCCTGGAAGGTCTTCAGGTCCGCCTGCGCGCCCGCACCGCCGGTTGCCTCCGATCCGGCGATAGTCAGCGTGACTGCCGGAGATGTGGTGGCTGCGGAATCAGAAACGGGGGTGTTGAAAGACATGCCGTCTATTGTCCTACCCGCGGCGGGGTGGACGCGAATCCGGGGCCCCGCACCGTTACCTTCGGGCTGGCCGGATGGGCTGTTACGTGTGAATGGCGGCGGCAGTCCGAGCGATACGGGGAATGATTTTCACATAGATGACCATGCCGATGAGTTCGACCAGGGTCTGGGTCACGACCACCAGCGATGCCAGCGCCAGCGGTGCCGGCAGGGCGAGGGCCAAGGGAAGAATTACCAGGGAATTGCGGGTTGCCCCGCTGAAGATCACCGCCCGCGTGCCGGGGGTATCCAGGCGTGCGGCCCGTCCTGCCAGCAGGCCGATGGGAACCATGACGACCAGAAACACCGCATACAGCGGAATGACGGAGAACAGCGCAGGCAGCTGGTGTCCGACTCCTGCGATCTGGGAACCGATGACCACTGCCAGCGTGAGCATCATCAGCGGGACCATCAGTCCTTGCATCATCTTCTTCACTGCCTGCCCGGCGGCGTGGGTGCGGCCCAGGGCCTGGGTCAGTGCAGCCAGGGCCAGCGGTAGCAGGATCAGAAAGACCAGGGCCTGAACGAACGGTTTCGCGTCGATGACGGACACGAGCTGCGGACCGACGAAGATCAGCAGGTAGAGCGGCAGCAGGAGCATCTGGGTGAGCATCAGCAGCGGCGCTGCGGCCAGCAGCCGGTCACTGGCACCGCCGGCCAGGCCGGAGAAGACGATGACATAGTCAATGCACGGAGTCAGCAGCACCAGCAGGACCCCCACCAGCAGGGCGTCATTGCCGGCAACGAAGCGTGACAGCAGGAAGACGACAAGGGGCACGGCCGCAAAGTTCAGCAGCAGCACAGCCGCCATGAACCGCACGTCCCGGACCGCCCTCCCCAGCTGCGCAAACGGGATCCCCAAGACCGTGGCATACAACAGCAGCCCCAGTACGGGGTTGATCGCCATTTCCAGCGGCCCGGCGGCAGCGGGAACAAGCCAGCCGATCATCGCTCCGGCGGCTATCGCACACAGGTACAGACCGATCTGGTGCCGTTCCATCCAATCGACGGGTTTCGCTGGGGTCATCCTCCCATCGTAGGAGAGCCGCATCTCCGCCGGTCTGCTTCCTGCCAAGCCTGTCCTCAGGACCGCGCCCAGCTCCAGCAGCCACTTCGGCGTGGGCAGCCCAAACGGTATCCGCGGCGCGCGCCGTACCTCGGCCAGTTCGCGGTGCTCGGCGAGGAACAGGATCACCTGTAGCAGGTCCTCCACATGGATCCAGCTGAACTGCTGGCTCCCCTTGCCCTGCCGCCCGCCCAGGCCGCAGCGCGCGAGGTTGACGAACGGCCGCATGACTCCGCCTGGTCCCAGCACGATCGCGATGCGCAGGGTGACCTTCCGCACTCCGGGCGCCTCGGCGTCGTTCAGTGCCTGTTCCCACGCCCGGGCGACGTCCACGGAGAAACAGGTGCCCAGTTCGCCGTCGTACTCCGACTGCGGCCGGTCCTCGGCGTGCCGGTAGATGGTGCCGGTGCTGGCGTTGATCCATAACGACGGCGGCCTGCCGCCGCCGGCGGCGCATGTTGCTAGCGCCCGCCCAAGCTCCACTGTCGTTTCCAGGCGGGAGCGGCAGATCTCCGCCTTGTTCGGGCGGTTGTAGCGGCAGCTGACGGACTTGCCGGCGAGGTTGAGGAGTAGGTGTGCGCCGTCGAATACCTGGCTAATGCCTTCGGTATCACCCCACATGACGTCGGCTGTTTCCCGCTGCGGCCGATGGTCCGCACCCCGCCGCCCAGCTCGGCGAAGCGCTGGCGGAAATAGGTGCCGATGAAGCCGGATGTGCCGGCGATGACGACCGTCTTCAAGAGACTCTCACCAGCTTCCACACGCTGGCCCGGCCGATGCCCGCCGCGGTACCGATGGCCAGGGGCACGATCCACCAGCGGCTGTAGACCGAGCTGCCTGGATCAATGATGAGGGTCAGGATGACGGGAACGGCGAAGCCGGCCGCGAAGAACGCCAGCACGTGGAGCCACTGGCTGCCTACCGGCCGCAGCAGCAGGCCAAGCAGCAGCGCCGGCAGGACTCCGACCGCCAGGCCAATGAGCGATCCGATGAAGACGACGTAGAGGGTAAAGCCGATGGAGGCCCCGAGATTGAAGGGATAATCGCTGCTCGTTGTGCCCCAAACTGTTCCGACAGACAGCAGGAAGACGGTGACCATGTAGCCGACGATGAATGCGCCCGGACCGAACGTGACCCGGTGCCGCGGGTTCCGTGGTGGCGGCACTTGCTCGGCGTACCCCTCGGAATCCGGCCAGCCGCCGTCGTACATGTTCTGACTTTTCATCGCCGCGGCATCACTTTTTCGTGCTCTGGATCAGGCTGACGACGTCCTCTGTGATCTTGCGGACAACCGGCAGCCGTGACAGCACGACAAGCTTGGAGATCAGGGGAGCGGCGTCGTCGATCAGTTTCCGCGTGCGCCGCTGTTCCGGTGAGCTGTCGTAGACCCAGAACAGGGTGATGCCCATGTAGACCAGCCAGAGCAGTTCGGGCAGGTCCTCGCGGATGGCCAGCGGCGGCTGCGGCCGGGCCTGGCCGACGGCCTGCCGGAAGAGGGCGATGGACTTGCCGCGCGCGATGGACGCCTGCTCGCCGAAGGGGCTGACAGCCGACGACGGCGGCAGAGCCACGGAGATGAAGCTGGAACCGAACGCGTGATAGGGGGCCATGATATTGACGCCGGTGTGGAGGATGGTCCGCAGCAGCTCGCCGAGGTTGTTGCCCTCCTGAAGCTGGGGGAGCGTGCGCTCGCGGTGCTCGTCCTGCAGGGATCGGTAGAGCTCGTGGATCAGCTCGTCCTTGGATCCGAAGTAGTAGTAGGCATTGCCCACCGAGACTTCCGCGGCCTGGGCGATGGCCCGCATGGTGGTCTTCTCGTAGCCCTCCTCGCGGAATAGCCGCAGCGCAGTGTCCACCAGCCGCTGCCGCGTCTGCTCGCTTTTGACGGTTCTCTCAGCCACGGCACTCCTTTTTGAACGTGTTCAAATCACCATAGCGCTTATTTTTGAACGTGTTCAAAAGCCCCGTTCCCGAGCCCGGGTCTAGAAGATGCTTCGCGGCGGCTTCACCCCGGGCAGCTCCAGGAGGCTGACGTCCGGGCTGGCGTACACCCGGCCGTCTGCGTCCATGGTGATGGCCCACAGGTCAGTGGTCTCGCCCTGCTCCGGCAGGCCCGGTGACTCAGGGTTGCGGAACGTGACCGCGACGTATCCCTGCCCGGGCGTCTGTCCCTGCAGCGTCAGAACCACCCGCGACGGGTCGCCGGCATCGCCTTCGACCCTCCTGCGCCCGACGCCGAATATCCAGTCCCGCGGCGGCCCGTAGGCCTGATCGAGCGAGCGCAGCAAGATCGGCAGTGCGCGTTCGGCATACGCCGCCAGATCCTCGTCCCAGTCAACGCCCTGATTCGCCATTTCCCGCTTGATGTTGGCCAGCATGTGGTAGGCAAGGTCCCGTCCGGTCAGGGCCCTGACTTCCAGCACCGGATCGGCTGCGTAGCTCAGGTTCACAGTGATCGCAGCCTGGCCGCCGGAGCCGACGGGTAGCACGGAAAGACCAGCGCCATCGATCTCCCAGAAGGCCTTTCCGATTCGTGAACTGTAAACCGGCCGTGACACCTCCGGGCCCACGGTGAACACGAACGCGGCCGACTGGTGGAATCCCTGCGGCACCGGCAATGGCCATGGTTCGGCCGAAGCGTAGGTGTGCGGACCGGTCCTTTCGATGTCCACGAGGGCTACCAGGCGGCGGGCGGGGATTGCCAGCCAGTCGCAGAGCTGGGTCATCGCCCGGTTCGGGATGTGGTGGATCTGCAGTTGGCCGGGAGGCCGGTCGAGGCCCCGGGCCTCCAGCTTGAGCGGCTTGGACGGCAGCAGGGGAACCCCGTCCACCACGGCGTCCCCGATTTTCCAGTGCAGCGGCATAGCGGCCTCCCTTCCGCTGCTCCGAGCATACGCCGGGAGCATGGGACAATGAGGGCGGCCTTCCGGCCGGGCCCGCCGCGGCTCCTAGTGCTAATACAGCGGGCGATCCACGCCTGGCGAACCACTACGAAGAATGTGATTTCCCATGACTCAATTGCAGGAAAAGACCCACGCCCAATTCGCCTCCCGGGGCAGCACCCACTACGACCTGATCCTGGCCCTCATGTGCGTGGTCCTGATCCTGTCCAACATCGGAGCATCCAAGGGCGTCGCTTTCGGGCCCATCCTCACGGACGGCGGTTTCTTCCTGTTTCCGCTGGCCTACATCCTGGGCGACGTGGTCAGCGAGGTCTACGGCTTCCGGGCAGCGCGCCGTGCTATCCTCATGGGCTTCGCCATGGCAGTGTTCGCGGCGCTCACCTTCTGGATCATCATCAGCCTGCCCGCGGCGGACTTCTACACGAACCAGGACGCCCTGGCCTCGGTACTGGGGCCGGTGCCGCTGGTAGTGCTCGGCAGCCTGCTCGGCTTCCTCGCCGGGCAGACGCTCAACTCGTGGGTGTTGGTCAGGATGAAGGAACGGACCAAAGAAAAGCACCTGTGGGCGCGCCTGATGACCTCCACCGGGGTTGGTGAGTTCGTCGACACACTGATCTTCTGCGCCATCGCCGCTTCCGTCATCGGCATCACCACCGCCGGCGACTTCGTCAACTATGTCATCGTCGGATTCGCGTACAAGACCGCCGTTGAATTCCTCTTCGTCCCGATCACCAGCACCGTGATCAAGGCGATCAAGAAGCGCGAGCCAAGCTACGGCGTCGTAAGCGCCTGACCCGATCTGAGCCCGTCGTCCTCCACCCGTCGTCCTCCGCCCCCTCCTGAGGAAGCGGCGCTGCTCCGGGGAAGTGGTTCCGGAACCGCTTCAGCGGAGCAAAGCCACGTCCTCGGGAGGAGGCGGGGGGAGATGTTCCTATAGTCAACCTCTTCCAAGAAAATCGGGACCTCCGACTATGGTCGCGTCAAACTCGATGATTCGTGCTGTCCTGATGACTGATAGGCAATTTGAAGACTGTGGGAGTTGGCATGGCTGACCAGGATGATCGTTTGATTTTGATTAAAGGCAAGGACTTTCGGGGTTCCCTTGTCGTCATCAGCGGCTTCGTCACTCTTCTCTTCTGGTGGATCGGGATAGCCGGTTATATAAACGTTGGTGGCTTCAGGAGCGGCGTAGGCCACAACGCTCACATATTTGGCTGCTCATCGCCACATGCGCCTTACTCGCGCAGTCGGCATGAAGCGTCACCGTTCTCACTGAGCATCTCTTGGAGAAAGAGCGTTGGGAGCGGAACTGGCTGGCCCTTGAGAGCTTCCCACTAAACGTTCCTCTTTCAGGCAGCTTCACGAGTTGTCCACCAAAACTACCGACTACCGGTAGCAACGGAGTTTCCCCATATCGTCCTCAGGGGTTACTTGTGCACCACTACCTGGGCATCAGTTGGAATCCGCATCCCTTGGCGGCACTGGGCCTACTTATCTTCACGGTAATCCCCCTTACATTGGTTCTTTCGAGCAGGTGCGAGTAGCGTCTCAGCGGATGGCTGGCAGGGCCGGCAAATCCCTCGAACCAGATCCGTTTGATTTGCCGAAACGGTTAACTCCCGGCGAGAGCAGCATTACCAGCATGTGGCGTGTACATCGCTTCCTCTTTGGTTCCCGTTCATTCGCCTGGGAAAGAGTTGACAGGGCCGGCCACCCCCAACGGGCGGCAGTCACTCAACCGGAGGTTCAATTTCGTGCACCCGTCCCCTACTCCCCAAACAACCTGGTTGTCCCGGCCCCTGCGCCTGACCGCTGCCCTGGCTCTGCTGGCCACCGGCGCCATGGTTGGCCCCGCCGCCATCGCCGCTCCCGCCCCGGCCGAAACCGGCTGGGCCGCCTCCGCCTACCGGGGAGGTGTCGACGTCGTTAACGCTCCGGAGGCCGACCAGCAGACTCTCGATGGCACCGTTTTCGATGACAAGAACAGGAACTCCACCCAGGATTCCGGTGAGCCGGGCATGCCCGGGGTGACGGTCTCCAACGGCCGCGACGTCGTGACGACGGACGGTCAGGGCCGCTATGAGCTGCCGGCATTCGACAACATGACCGTCTTCGTTACCCAGCCGCGCGGCTACCAGGTGCCGGTGGACGAGGACAACATCGCCCAGTTCTTCTACAACCACGTGCCCGAAGGCTCCCCTGAGCTGAAGTACGGCGGCATCGCCCCTACCGGAGCACTGCCTGACAAGGTGAACTTCCCGCTGGCCAAGAGCGACCTGACCCAGTCCCCGGAGCAGCACTGCGTGCTCGGCGCCGACGTTCAGACCTACGACCAGGAAGAAGTCAGATTCGCGCGCAACGGTGTCTTCGCCGACCTGGCCGCCCGCACCGACTATGCCGGCTGCGGCGCCCTGTTCCTTGGCGACATCGTGGGCAACGATCTGTCCCTCTACGCCCAGACCCGCAATCTGACCTCCATGCTCAACGGGCCGGCCCGCTTCCTGCCGGGCAACCACGACCTGGACTTCGACGCGCTGGACGGTGAGCACGAGTTCGACACCTTCCGCGCCCAGTTCGGCCCGGAGTACTACTCCTATGACTCCGGCAAGGCCCACGTTGTGGCACTGAGCAACATCCAGTACCCGACGCAGATCCCGGCGAAGAAGAGCAACTACGCGTACGGCCTGGGCGAGCGCCAGCTCGAGTGGCTGCGCCAGGACATCGCGTCTGTGCCCAAAGACCGGGCGATCGTGATCGCCTCCCACGCGCCGCTGCACGAGTTCTACTACTCCAGCGGCTACACCCACGCCCAGATCGAGGAAATCTACGAGATCCTCAAGGGCCGTGAGGTGGTCTCCGTCGCCGGGCACACCCACATGTCCGAGAACCTCCGCCAGGGCGACCTGATGGCCGGCTGGACCGACACACTCGGCGACGCAGGCCTGCCGTTCACCCACCTGACTGTCCCGGCAGTGTCCGGCCAGTGGTACAACGGCCGGGTGCTCGAGGAGGGCTTCCCCACCTCCGTGCAGCGTGACGGGACCCCTCCCGGCGTACTGACCCTGGACATCAAGAACACGGAGATCCGCGAGCGTTTCACCGCCACCGGCGACGACGGTTCCGACCAGATGGCCCTGGGCATCAACTCCCCCGCCTACCGTGCCTGGTACGACACGTACACGGACCGGCGCGGCACGGCTCCGGCCCCGCAGAACCCGAACGCCGTGGCCCAGGGCGAACTCGCTGAGACCTGGCTGACCACCAACTTCTGGATGGGCTCCACCGGCTCCACCGTGAAGGTATCCATTGACGGCGGCGAGACCACCGAGGCCACGCGTACCCAGTCGATGACCGCCGATGACGTGCCGCTGATCGGCGCCGAGTACACCGATCCGGCCGCCAGCCTCGAGCAGCTGGTGCACGGCGGCGGCCTCCACGACCGCACCTCCCACCTGTGGCGCCTCGAGCTGCCGGCCGACCTGGCCGTCGGCGAGCACACCGCCACCGTCACCGCCACCGACGTCCACGGCCGCGAGTTCACCGAGACGATCACCTTCGAGGTCACCGACTAACCTTTCCCTGCGTACGACGTCGGGTGGTTGCGTAACGCAGCCACCCGCCGCCGGGCGCTGGCCTGTCCACCCGAGCGCCGAGAACATCGCGCGACAGAATCAGGCTGACCGGTCTCCGAACCTAACAAATTGGACTACGTCTGCTGATGACAATTTTGCGCGGCCATACGCGGAGGTCACATGCAGCAGGCCTCCGGTGCTGGGTTTCAAGCGGACTAGCTAGCCTGAGGTGTTTGCTGCAAATCATTCTTCAGCGCGTGGTAGAGCCCTCTGGCGATATAGCGTTTAAGGCAGCGGATCGCGTCGGATTTCGAGTGGCCCTGTGCGCGTTTGCGCTCCAGGTAGGCCTGGGATCTGGGGTCGTAGCGAAGCCGGCAGATGGCAATGAGGCAGATGACCCTGTTGGCGCGGCGATTACCGCCGCGGTGCAGGCGCATCCGATGCGATTTGCCGGATGAGACGGGCACGGGTGCAACCCCGCAGAGGCGCGCGAAGGCTGCCTCGCTCCGGAAACGGTCGATGTTTTGCCCCGCCGTGATGAGCAGCTGCGCCACGCTGACCGGCCCCACCTGAGCAGGGCCATGGTCCGTGGCGCCACGGCGTTGACCAGTTTGTCCAGGTGCTTGTCAACGTCCTTGATCTGGGCGGTGAGCTCGTGGACACGCCGGCCCAGTTCGCGAAGTGGTACTTCACCGCCTGTTCGGGTTCGTCAAGGCGGTTCAGCTCCGGCCGCAGGCTCCGGGCATGGGTGGCTTTTCCCTCAAGCGTCTTGGCATCCAGCCGGGCCCTGAGCCCTGTCGGGGCCGTGAGCAGGATGTCCCGAAGCTGCACGAAGGCGGCGCTGCGGGATTTGACCGCCGAATCCCGCGGCAGGTGCAGGTTTCTGATGGCCTCCACCGCTCCGGTGGTGTCTTTGCCGGTGAGGAGCATTCTCCCGACAGAACTTTCCGGGCCGCCGCCTCTGCATCGATGGCATCGTTCTTGTCCTTCCGGTTGCGCACCTGGTCGTGGCTGCGGTTGACCTCGACCACGTCGATTCCGGCGGCCAGCAGATGCCGGGTCAGCCCGGCTCCGTAGGATCCGGTGCACTCAACACCAAAGACATTGATGATCCCGAAGCCGGCCGCCCAGTCCAGAAGCTGCTGGTAACCGTTCAGGTCCGTAGTGAATTGTTCCGTTCCCAGCAGCCGGCCGTCCTGGTCAATGGCTGCAGCATGATGAACCAGGGAATGGGTATCCACACCGATGGTCACGGCCTTGACGGGCATCGTCGCTACAAGAGTCAGTCGCTACAAGAGTCATGTGTGCCTTTCCTGTCGGTTCCGGAAGAAGGCGAGCAAGATTGACCGGGCCGGGCGGAACTAGCGGGCGTAGTACCGGCCCAGGGTCTCGGCCTTGAAGTCGAAAAAGGTGCCGTCCTCGATCGCCAGCCGGGCATCGTCCACCAGTTTAATGATGAACCGCTCATTGTGGATCGAGATCAGGGTGTGGCTGACCAGCTCGTTGGCCTTGTACAGGTGATGGATGTACGCGCGGGTGTAGTTCGCGCAGGCGTAGCAGTCACAGCCCTCCACCAGCGGGGTGAAGTCCCGCTTGAACCGGGCATTGGACAGGTTCTTCCGGCCGTCCGGAGTGTAGAAGGCGGAGTTGCGGGCCACACGGGTGGGGGAGACGCAGTCGAAGGTGTCCGCGCCGTTCTCGATGGCCACGAAGATGTCATCCGGCTCGGAGATGCCCAGCAGGTGGCGCGGCTTGTCCTCCGGCAGTTCCTCATTGCACCAGCGCACGATCGTGCCCAGGTTCTCCTTCTCCAGCGCCCCGCCGATGCCGAAGCCGTCGAAGTTCATCGCGCCCAGGTCCCGGCAGGCCTTGCGGCGCAGGTCCTCGTACTGGGCGCCCTGGATCACACCGAAGAGCGCCTGGTACGGCCGGTGCGCGCGCTCTTCCGTGAGCCGCTCATGCTCCACGATGCAGCGCTCGGCCCACAGCCGGGTCCGTTCCAGCGACTCCTCCTGGTAACGCCGGGAATTCATCAGCGTGGTCAGCTCATCGAAGGCGAACATGATGTCCGCGCCGATCCGGTGCTGGACCTGCATGGAGATTTCCGGGGTGAACCGGTGCCGGTCGCCGTTGAGGTGGCTCTTGAACCACACGCCGTCGTCGTCCACATGCGCTAGCCGTTCCTTGCCCGCGGCCACCCGGTCGTCCGCCCCTTCGGCGCCGTGGGAGGCATCCATGTTGATGACCTTCTTGAAGCCGGAGCCCAGCGACATGACCTGGAATCCGCCCGAGTCCGTGAAAGTGGGGCCGGACCAGTTCATGAACTTCCCCAGCCCGCCGGCCTCGTCCAGAATGTCCGCCCCTGGCTGCAGGTACAGGTGGTATGCGTTGGCCAGCAGTGCCTGCGCACCCAGTTCCTTCATGGATTCGGGCAGCACCGCCTTGACGGTGGCCTTGGTTCCGACGGCGATGAACGCCGGCGTCTGGATCTCGCCGTGGGGTGTGGTGATGGTCCCGGACCGGCCCAGGAATTCGCCTTCCGGAGCGGCGGCGATGGGGGCGGTTTCGGACAGGCGCTTGCCTACGGCAAAGGAGAAATCAGATTGGGGCACCTATCCATTTTGCCCTAGGGAGTGAAATACCGGGATTTGGCCTCCGGACCTGGATAATGTCCGCTGCCTGCGACCGGTATCACGGCCCTGGGCAGGCAATCTCACGCGGCTGTCCCGGAGCAGGCGACAAAAGGCGGGATAAAATTGGTGTTGGCATTGTGCTGTTTTCCGGTCCGGCTGCTGTCCGCAGGACGGACCTAGGTACGTGACGCCGCTGTCGCCGCTTTCCATCCGTCAGGTTCCATCCGAAAGGGCGTGAGCTGCTTTTTTGAAACACCACGTACGCGAATTCTTCCGGGTCGGCCCGGCACGCAATGACCATCATCCGGCAATCCGCTGCGCGGTCGGCGTCGCCGTGCCGCTGCTGGCACTGCTTGCCATGGGCCGCTACGACCTGATGATTTTTGCGTCCTTCGGTGCATTCACGGGCATCTATGGCCGGGGTGAACTCCACCGCGAACGGTTCCTGCACCAGGGCCAGACCGGAATCGTCCTGGTCGTGACCATGATGGCGGGCGCCTTGACGGCGATGTCCGGCCCGGGCCCATGGGAGCTGGTCATCGGCACGGTCATCGTGGCCGGGCTGGGCTCCCTGATCACCACGTTCTTCGACCTGCGGCCCCGCGGTTCACTCTTCTACATCTTCGCGTACGCCGCCATCTCTTCGATTCCCCTGACCGCGCAGCTGTGGGAGGCCTTCCTGACGGCGGCGGCCAGCGTTGTGCTGTCAATGCTGATCGGAATCAGTGCCCGCGTTGTTCCCAGCCACCGCCAGCCCTGGACCGCCTCGGCCAGGCCCAAGCCCAGCGCCGAGCAGCGCCGGGAGTTCTACATCGAGGCCCTGCTGTACGCTGCGGCTGCAGCCATTGCCGGCGGCATTGCGACGGCGGCCGGCCTGGGCCACAACTACTGGGCGATGATCGCGGCGGTCGTCCCGCTGGTCGGTCCCACCGTGGCCCACCGGGTAGGACGGGGTGTGCATCGTATCCTCGGCACCTTCGCCGGCCTGGTGGCCACGATGGCCTTGCTGGCCCCGCAGCCTGAGCCCTGGGTCTTGGTCCTGATCGTGGTGGCGCTCCAGTTCGCCGCGGAGATGTTCATCCTGCGCCACTACAGTCTGGCCCAGATCTTCGTTACTCCGCTGGCGCTGGTCATGACCCAGCTGGCACACCGGAGCGACCCGATGGTACTGATTCGGGACCGCGCCATCGAAACGGTGATCGGTGCCAGCGTAGGCATGCTCCTGGTGGTCATCATGCACCAGCGCACCGCGGCGGAGAAGAAGTTCCGGCGCCTGCTCCGGCTGCCCTAAACCGTCTTAGACCACCGGCTCGGAGCCGGGCAGATTCTCCGCGCGCCAGGTGTCCCAGCGCCCGCGCAGCTGCGCCAGGTCATGCGCACCCAGGCCGTAGCTGGAGACGATGACCATCGTGCCGCCGTCGGGCCTGCCCTCTGCGGGCGGCTGGTCCGCGACGATCAGCAGCCCGTCGCCGTGATCCGCGTAGCGGGACACCGTCAGGCCCAGCTGGCGTTCCGTGCGGTACCAGACCTTGCCGCTCAGTTCTTCGCCGGTGGCGGCCATGACCCGGTACGGCGCGCCAATGTCCGGCAGATCCGCCAGGCCCAGCCGGTCGAGAATGGATCCGGATGTGCCGGTGGCGCCGGACAGGAACGTGGTCTGCCGGGTGCCGTGCGGGTGGTGTTCGAGCGCAAAGCGGAGCTGGTGCAGGAAGCTGATCCAGCCTTCGGTGATGTCCGCGTTGAACTGGGCCCAGTCGGAGTCCTCGCGCACCGGAGCCCGCCGTATGGTCACGCGCGTGCCGTCGCCGACCGGTTCCAGGATGAACCGGTCCCCGCTGCCGAGCGTGAGGCCCAGGTGGTCCTCCTGCTCGGTGGCATCGGTGAAGTAGATCTGCTGGATCTCCTCCGCCAGGCCGCCGTCGCCGTAGTTCCAGCCGTGCCATTGAGCGAGCAGGGACGGTTCCCGCAGCATGACCCAGATCTGCCGGGCATCCGCGTTGATGTGGACGCTGAGGGGATCTGGATCCAGGTGGGCGGAGGTGGGCTGTGGCGTTCCGGCACTGTCCGTCATAGCCTCGACTCTACGCGGCGGGACCAGACCGGAACAGGCCCCGCCTCGCTACCCCCGGCTGGCTCCGCAGCACGCGCTCGAAAGAGCGCTCATCCGTGCGTGAACTGCGGAGCGAAACGGGTGGCGCAGCCACGGAGCCGGCGTTCAGTGCTGATCGGTGAGGCCGCGGATGGCGACGAGCTCGTTGTTGATCCGGCGGTCCAGTTCGGCGGCGTTGAGGGTCTGCGAGCCGCCGTGGGCGCGCAGGTACATGAGCGTGCCCAAACGCAGCAGGCGCCAGTCCTTTTCCGTCTTCTTGTCCACGTGGGCCACCGCCCGGCTGATTTCCCGGTCGTAGAGGTTCGGCTCGTTGAGCTGGCGCTGCCGGAACTGCGCATTGAGCTTGGCCTTGAGCGGATCCGTCTCGGCGTCGTCGGGGACCCGCAGCGCTGCAGCATAGGCCTCGGACCGCTGGGTGTCTCCGGCCTGCCGGGTGATGTGCGCGGCAATGGCCAGGCAGCTTTCGATCCACTTCCACCGGCCGAAATTGCCGTCGAAGGGCAGGTCCGTGATCAGCTCGGCCACCGTCAGCGCCCGCTGCGGATCGTCCACGTCCACGTACAGGATGTGTGCCAGGTCCCGCACGTCCTGCAGGTTGCTGCCGGACTTCATGTTCAGCCCCTTGGCCAGCCGTGCGGCGACGCGCTGCACCTTGGCGTTGCCCGGATGGGCGGCGGCGACGTCGGCGATGACCCCTTCCGGCGTGCTCTCCTCGGCCGGAATCCAGTCCGGTTCCCCGAGGCCAAGCAGCGTCGCGGCCTGCGCTGCCGCGCCGCCGGTGGCGGCCGCGTCGGGTCGGGGCACGCCAGGCGCGGCGGCTTCGGCAGCGGGGACGGCGCCGGCGTCGTTCCGGTCAGCCTCCACATGCACGGCCGAACCGACCGCGATCCGCACCGTGCCGCCGTCGTTCAGCTGGGCGAGCACCAGGGCGGGCGTGCCGAAGTCATCCTTCTCGATGCTGGTGGCCACCACCGGTGCCGATGTCTGGACCGGCGTCACGATCCGTTGGCCGGCCGCAATATCCTCAGCTTTGACACGCCGAACGTATGTCTCTGGCTGAGTTTCTGTCATCGCAGCATCCTTCTTGTCTGGGCAGGTCCGCCCTCCAGTATAGGAAGCGGAACCGGGAAACCTGTCACCGCGGGTTATCCACAGGGTGCCGGCCGGCTGCGCGGCGCGATCCTAGACTGGGGGCGTGCAGACCATTCGAGGTACCGCGGCAACGCGTGACGGTGGGCGGCGGGGCGGCGGCAGGCGGGGGGCGGGCCCGGCGGATCGACCGCGCGCTGCGCCGCTGTCTGACCGGAGCGCTGGTGCTGCTGGCCGCCGTCGTGTTCTGCCTCTGGATCGCGCCGCCGCTGGCGGAGCTGCTGCCCAGCGCCGGGGAACTGCTCATGGGGATCGGATTTGCTGCCGCTCTGGGTGGTCTGTGGACGCTCGTGTCCGCCGCGGCCTCCGGGCTGCTGGTGCTGGGGAGGGTCTTGTCGCCGGGCTATGGGGCGGCGGGGACGACGGCGACGAGGGGGAGGAAGATTGCGGCGGGGGTGACTGAGACGGCGTTAGGCCGTTTCCTCCTGATGTGTAGTTCCCTTCGGACGGGCTGCCGTACTGCGCAGCGAATTCCTGGCCGAGAGGGAACGGTCATCCAGATCCAGCACCTGCCAGCCGACGTAGATGAGCGCCACGGCCTGGACGGCGGCCGCCATGGTGGGGACAAAGACGCCGTAGGGAAGGAGGATCGGAAGGCCCATGCCGACGAACATCACCACGGCTGGCCACCACGGCAGGAAGCCGCTGCGCCAGAGGGCCAGCAAAAACATCGGCACCGCAATGAGCGTGCAGAAAACAGCCGGGAGGAAAATTGCGTTGCTGGGCAACTGACCCGGGTACGCTTCGGCGATTGCGGCCAGTTGGCCGGCGGGTACGCCGACAGTGTCTGCGGCGAGCAGGAACCAGAAGATCTGTGCGATGGGAATGAAGCTGGCAGTTCCGACGAAGGCGAGGCATCCGGCGAGGTGGCCCCAGATGCCGCCTTCCGGCCGCAGCATTTCAAACAGGCCGAGGATGGATGCGGCCAGCGCAATGAGGCCGTAGTGCAGCAGGAGCGGGCCGATTTCGCTGGCTGAGGAACTGCCGATGACGCCCTGTGCGAAGGCTTCTTCGGAACCGTCACGCCCCCACGGCCAGACAGCGAATGCGACGGTGTTGAAGACCCCGGCGGCGAAAAGCGAGGTTGCGGTGGCAATGCGGCGGAAACGGAGTGGGTGACTGAGCATGGCGGGCTCCTTTGCGCGGACGGCCCCCGTCCTGCGCGGAGGACCGTTTCCTGACAACACCAATGCTGGCACCGCGGACGGGCCGGTAACATCCTCAAATTTGGGGTAGGGCAGGGCTCATTTTGGGTCTGTTGCGGCGGCCGATCGCCGCTGGTGAAAACGATTTTCCTGCCGCCGGCCTATGCAGCTGCCGCTGGCCTTGTCCTTCGGGGACCGGAACGGTATGGTGCCGCCGTCGTCAGCCTATCTGCCGAAGCCAGCGTGGGCTATCGCCTGGCGGAGCAGGTCCCCTCGCCCGCCGGCGAGCTCTTCCTGGACTGCCGGGCTCAGTGCTTCCTCCGGCGTCATCCATGTCAGCTCCAACGCATCCTGCCGCGGGTCGCATTCGCCGGAGACCGGAATGATGTAGGCCAGGGCGACAGCGTGCTGGCGGTCATCGGTGAAATTGGTCTGCGACGGCGTCGGGAAGTACTCCGCAATGGTGAACGGTACGGGACTGACCGGCAGCTGCGGCAGCGCCAGCGGGCCCAGGTCCTTCTCCAAGTGGCGCAGCAGGGCGGCGCGGATAGTCTCCCGGTACAGCACGCGCCCGGAGACAAAGGAACGGATCATTGTGCCTTCGTTGTCCGCCTGCAGCAGCAGCCCGATCTCAGTTACGTACCCCAGGGGGTCCAGCCGGACGGGAATGGCTTCCACATAAACCATGGGAAGCCGCTGGCGGGCTTCATAGAGGTCCTCTTCCGAAAGCCAGCCGGGATACGGGTCTGGGGTGCGTACATTCATGTACTTGTTTTATCGCATGGCCACGGGTGCCGTCATCCGGCAGGTCCGTGCGCCGTAATGGAGCCGCGGGGCCGGGGCCGGGTCCCGGGGGATAATGAATCCTTGCCAGCGCGCATTTACGCCCGTACCCGGATCGGAGGATCTGATGGCCGTGGACCTGCCCGAACTGCTGCTGCCTGACGCCGCTGCCTGGCGCAGGTGGCTGGAGCAGAACCACGCGGACAGTCCGGGAGTCTGGCTGGTGCTGCACAAGAAGGGCGGCAATGTTACGGCGCTGACCTACGCCGCCGCCCTGGATGAGGCGCTGTGCTTTGGCTGGATCGACGGCCAGGCCAGGCGGCGGGATGCGCAGAGTTCCTTCCAGCGGTTCACCCGGCGCGGACCACGCAGTGCCTGGTCCGCGCGTAACGTTGGGCATGTGGCCCGGTTGGCCGAGGAGGACCGGATGCGGCCGGCGGGCTGGGCGGCCGTGGAGGCGGCCAAGGCGGACGGGCGATGGGAGCGGGCCCACGCCGGGCCGGCGGCGGCCGAGGTGCCGGAGGATCTCGCTGCGGCGATTGGCGCGAATCCGGCGGCGCAGGCGATGTTCGACGTACTCACGGCGCAGAACCGCTTCGCGCTGATCTACCGGCTGGGCCAGGTCAGGACACCGGCGGCCCGTGAGCGGAAGATCGCCGGTTTCGTCGACATGCTGGCCCGGTATGAAGCTCCGTATCCGCAGAAGCGCCGCCCCTGATCGGGCGGGATTAGGCCGGGAACGCGACGGCTTCGCCGACGACGCGCAGGTACAGCTCCGAGCCCGGGCGGGCCATCATCGCGTTCCAGTGGCGGATCGTGATGGTCTGGCCATCGCCCGGCAGGCCGTCGCCGCCGCCAGAACCGGCGGCCCCGCCGGCAGCCCCGTGCAGGCGGATCTGGACGGTGATCTCCGGGCCGAAGAAGTCCGTTTCCAGCACAGTGCCGTGGATGGGGCCGGAACTGGCGATGCGGATCTGTTCCGGCCGCAGCATCAGATGCACCTTCCCCTGGCAGGTGGGCCGGCGCACCGGGATGGCCCCCAGCGCGCAGGTGGCCAGCGTTCCCTGCAGGTCCGCGTCCAGGATCACCGCATCGCCCAGGAACTCGGCGGTCTCGCGGTCGTTGGGGCGGGTGTAGACAATGAATGGGTTGCCCACCTGGGCGAGCATGCCATGGCGCATAACCGCCACCTGGTCGGCGAAGGACAGCGCCTCGCCCTGGTCGTGGGTCACCAGGATCGTGGTGCAGCCGGCCTCGGCCAGGGTCCTGGCGACTGCCTTGCGGGTGGCCACGCGCAGGCCGGCATCGAGGGCGCTGAAGGGCTCGTCCAGCAGCATCAGTTCCGGCTCGCGGGCCAGCGCCCGCGCCAGCGCCACCCGCTGCTGCTGGCCGCCGGAGAGCTGGTCCGGCCGGCGGCGAGCGAAGTCCGGCTCCAGGGAGACCATGCCCAGCAGTTCGGCGACGCGGGCCTTGGCGGACTGTCCGCGCCGCGCCAGCGCCTTCCGCTCCAGGCCGAAGGCCACGTTCTCGCCGACGGACAGGTGCGGGAACAGCGCACCGTCCTGCGCCACGTAGCCGATGTTCCGCCGGTGCGCCGGGACCAGGACGCCGTCGGCCGCCACGGTCCGGCCGCCGAGGGTGACCGAGCCCGAATCCGGGGCTTCGAAGCCGGCGATGATGCGCAGCAGCGTCGTCTTGCCGCTGCCGGACGGGCCCACAACCGCCGTAGTTCGTCCCTGCTGGACGGCCAGGCTCACGCCGCGCAGCACCTCCGTGCCGCCGAACGACTTGGTGACTTTGTTGACCACCAGGTGGTTGTCCTCGGGTGTGGTGGTGCCGGTGGGGAGGGGGACGCCCGCCGGTAGGCGGAAGGCGGCGGCCTCCGCGGGCGTCGGAACGGCGCGGGCCCCGTCCGCGCGAGGCCCGGAGGCGGGAAGTGCTGTCATTGGCCGGCGGCTTTCTTGGATTGCTGGAACAGGAGGTACGTCATCGGGGCGGAGAGCAGGACCATCGCGGCGGCGTAGGGAGCCGCGCCGGCGTAGTCGATTTCCGCGCTCAGGGACCAGAATTTACTGGCCAGCGTGCGGACGCCGCTGGGTGCCAGCAGCAGGGTCGCGGTCAGTTCGTTGATGATGCCCAGGAAGACCAGCGCCGCGCCGCCGGCCGCGGCCGGGGCGGTGAGCCGGAGGGTGACCTTCAGGAACGACGTCAGCGGCGGTTTGCCCAGGGCCTGGGCCGCCTCCTCCAGCTCCCTGGGCGCCTGCGCCAGGCCGGCGCGCAGGTTGACCAGCGCACGCGGCATGAACAGCAGGGCATAGGCGAGGATGACCAGCACCGAGGTCTGGTAGACCGCCGGCACCGCCCGGACGGCCACGGTCACGAAGGCCAGCGCCAGCACGATGCCCGGCATGGAACTGGTGATGTAGTTGCTGCCCTCAAGCAGCCGGGTGAACCTGCTGCGGTGGCGCACCGCCAGCCAGGCCAGCGGGAAGGCCAGCGCCGTCGTTACTGCCGCGCCGGCCGCCCCGTACAGGAAGGTCTGCAGCAGCGCCGCGCCGATGTTGTCCAGTTCCCAGATCCGCGCGCCGCCGGCGACCAGCCAGCGGGTGATGCTGGTGAGCGGGACGCCCAGGGCAAGGACGACGACGGCGGCCAGCCCCAGCTGGGACGGTACCTGCCAGGGGCCAAGAGCCGCGGACCGCGGCCTGGTCTGGACCCCGGAGCCGAGGCGCGCGTACCGCGCGTTGCCCCGGCTGCGCGCCTCGATGACCAGCAGCACCAGGCACAGCAGCACCAGCACGCTGGCCATCATGTTCGCGGCGGTGCCGTTGAAGGTGGAACGGTACTGCTCCATGATCGCCGTGGTGAACGTGTCGAAGCGGATCATGGCGAAGGCGCCGAATTCGGCCAGCAGGTGCAGGCCCACCAGCAGGGCGCCGCCGGTGACGGCGATCCGCAGCTGCGGCAGGACCACCTTGAAGAAGACCTTCCAGGGCCCCAGGCCCAGGGAGGCCGCGGACTGTTCGATCGCCGGGTCGAGGCGGCCCAGTGTGGCCGCTGCCGGGATATAGACCAGCGGGAAGTAGGACAGCACGGAGATCAGCACGCCCGCAGGCAGGCCGTTCAGGCCCTGGGCGGTGCTGATCCAGGCGTAGCTGTTGACGAATGCCGGGATGGACAGCGGGGCGGCCAGCAGGGTGGCCCAGATCCGCCGCCCGGCCAGGTTGGTGCGCTCCACGAGCCACGCCCCGCCGACACCCAGCAGCACGCACAGCGGCACCGTGATGAGGATGAGGGCCACCGTGTTAAGCAGCAGTTGCCCTACACGGGGGCGGAAGATCAGCGCTGAGGCGGTTTCCCATCCGGTGGCGATGGTCATGCCCACCACGTAGCCAAGCGGGATCAGCGCGAACAGCGCCACCAGGGATGCGAGCAGGACGACGACGGCCGGGGGGCCTGAGCGCTTGGCCCGGCCTCCCGGCGTCGTCCCGCGTTCCTGCTGGGCGAGTGACGTGTCAGTTGCCACGGTCGCCCGGTTGCCGCTGGAAAGGATGCACGGTTTCTAGAGCAGACCCGCCGCGGTCATCAGTTCGACGACCTTCGGGCTGTTCAGCTTGGCGGCGTCCACCTGGGGCGCCTGCAGTTCCGCCAGCGGCACCAGGGCCTCGTTGGCGGGAACCTCGCTGGCCACCGGGTACTCGAAGGAGGTGCCCGTCTGCAGGACTTCCTGGCCCTTCTTGCCGGTGATGAACTTCAGGAACTGCTGCGCGGCTTCCTGGTTGTCACTGGACTGAAGCACGCCGCCGCCGGAAACGCTCACGAAGGCGCCCGGGTCCTGGTTCTTGAAGTAGTGCTGGCCCACGTTGCCGCTGTTCTCGCCGGTCCGGGACTGGTCGCCGAAGTAGTAGTAGTGGTAGATCACGCCGGAGTCGACTTCCCCGGCATTGACGGCCTTGAGCACAGTGCTGTTGCCCTGGTAGGCGGTGAAGTTCTCCTTCATGCCCTCCAGCCACGCGGCGGTGGCCTCCTCGCCCTCAAGCTCCAGCATGGCGGAAACGATGGCCTGGAAGTCCGCGCCGGACGGGGAAGCGGCCCAGCGGCCCTTCCACTCGGGATTGGCCAGGTCCGTCAGCGAGGCCGGCAGATCGGCTTCGGTCAGCTTGTCCTTGTTGTAGACGAAGACGGTGGAGCGGGCGGCGATGCCGGTCCACTTGTTGGTCGACGGGCGGTACTGCTCCGGCACCTGGGCGACGGTCTCCGGGGCGACGTCGGCGAACAGCCCGGCATTCTCCACCATGGTCATCGCCGGGGAGTTCTCGGTCAGGAAGACGTCGGCGGGGGAGGCCTCGCCCTCCTGCACGATCTGGTTACTCATCTCGGTGTCGTTGCCCTGGCGCAGGGTGACTTCGATGCCCGTTTCCGCGGTGAATTCGTCGGCCCAGGCCTGGGTCAGGCTTTCGTGCTGCGCGTTGTAGACGGTGATTTCACCATTTCCGCCGGCCGCGGCTGCGTCGGACTCGGAAGCGGCGGTGCCGGTGCCGGAGCCGCAGGCAGCGAGGCCGAGGACTGCGGCGATGGCGAGCGTCGACGTGGACGCGGGCTTGAGGCGGAACTTCATGATGGGCCTTTCGTGCAGAGTGAAGTTGATGAGCCGGGTGCAGTTGCGTAGCTCACTAAGGAAGAACTGTAGGTTAGGCGACCCTTAGACGCAGCCGGATACATGCTTTAAGTGAGGTAAATCACAACCATTACGCAATGTTGGTGTTGCGTATGTAGCGCCCCTGCAGACCCGGTACCCGCTATTCAGCGCAGGAAGCGGCGGCTTCCAGGATCATCCACGCCTGCAGCTGGGTGGATAGGTCGACGGCGGCACCGGGCTCCGCGGCCGATCCCGGCGAGGCGGGAAACACGGTGAGGTCCCGGGTGCCGCCGGTGCCCGCCGCCCAGGGCGAGCGGCCCGCCCAGAGTGCGGCGGCCGTCGTCGTAATCAAGGTCCGGGCCTGGGTGCGGGCGGAAGCCGGCAGCAGCGGCGAGTTGGCGGCGAGCGCCAGATACCGCGCGAGGATTCCGGTGAACAGGCCGCCGTCGCCGCCGCCGTGGGTGATGAGGGCGCCGGGTGCGGGCGAGCCCGCCGGGGTGGTCAGGCCGCGGGCGACGGCGGCCACCAGGCCGGCCGCGCGCTCCGCGTTCGCCGCAGCGTCAGGGGTGCCCTCCCTGGCCAGCTCCAGCAGGGCGCCCAGCACCGGACCCTGGTTGTAGGTATGGATGTCCGGCACCGGCACGGGGCGGCCGCCGACAATCCGCAGCCCGTCCCGGTAGAGGCCCGTCTCGGGGTCGAGCAGGTTCGCGGCGAGCCAGTCCACCAGCTGCCGCGCCTGCCGGCTGTCCCCGGCGCGGGCGAAGAACAGCGCGGCCGGGGCGGTGGCGGGGGTGTTCTTGAAGTTCCGCTCGGTGTTCCAGTACAGGCCGCCGCCCAGCTCCGGGGTGTGGGCGGATTCCAGCCGCCGGGCCAGCACGGCCAGGGCGCGGCGGTTCCGGCGCCGGCCTCGGCACTGGGCCTCCGCGGCGAGCCCGTCCAGCCTCTGGACGGCCAGGGCGAGCCAGGCCATGTCGTCGTAGTACAGGTTGGTGAAGCGGCCGGCGTTGCGGAGCCGGATGCCGCGGACCAGCTGGGAGGCCAGCCGTCCCGCGCTGGGCCGGTGCGGGCCGGCGAAGCGCCGCCCGGCGGCAAGTTCGCGCCGCCCGGTGTCCACGAGGCAGTCCACATAGTGCGCCTGCCACCAGTAGTGCCACGGCTGCAGCAGGGCCGGGCTGTCCGCGGCGGGGCGCCGGACGGCGCCCAGGTGGGTCCAGGGCAGCCCGAGCAGGCGGCGGCCGAAGCCGGCGGTCACGGCGCGGGCGGCAAGGTCCGCGCGGCGGGCCCATTCCTCGCGGGTCACGGCAGTCATGGGCCCAGCCTATTGGCCCAGCTTGTTGGATTGGGCCGGTGCGCTCCCGTCCCGTGGCCACTACCGCCCTCCCGCCACTCACTCCGTTCGCGGCGGGTCCCTCGGGCGCTAGGCTTGGCAGCGGCACAGCAACCACCTCGGCGGGGAGGAACGATGGACATCGCAGGCAACGTCGCACTGATCACCGGCGGCGCATCCGGACTGGGCGCGGCCACGGCCCGCAGGCTGTATGACGCCGGCGCGCAGGTGCTGCTGGTGGATCTGCCCCAGTCCGCGGGCGCGGAGTACGCCGCACAGCTGGGGGAGCGCGCCGGCTTCATCCCGGCCGATGTGACCAACGCGGCCGACGTCGAGGCGGCGGTGGCGGCCGCCGTCGAACGCGGACCGCTGCGGATGGCAGTGAACTGCGCCGGCATCGCCACCCCGGGCAAAGTGCTGGGACGCGGCGGCGTGCTGCCGCTGGAGCAGTTCAACCGGGTGGTGCAGGTCAACCTGATCGGCACCTTCAATGTCCTGCGGCTCGCCGCGGAGGCGATGTCGGAAACCGAACCCGCGGCGGTGCGCACCGCCGCCGGCGAGGAACTGACCCCGGAGCGCGGCGTCATCATCAACACCGCATCGGTCGCGGCCTTCGACGGGCAGATCGGCCAGCCGGCCTATGCGGCTTCCAAGGGTGCCGTGGCGGCGATGACGCTGCCGGTGGCCCGCGAGCTGGCGCGGTGGCAGATCCGGGTGGTGACCATCGCGCCGGGGATTTTCGAAACGCCCATGATGGCTGGCCTGCCCCCCGAGGCGCAGGAATCGCTGGGGAAACAGGTGCCCTATCCGTCGCGGTTGGGCAGGCCGGATGAATATGCGGCGCTGGTGCAGCACATCATCGAAAACCAGATGCTCAACGGCGAAACCATCCGGCTGGACGGCGCCATCAGGATGGCGCCGAAGTAGCCCCATCCAGCGCATTTGTCATTGCGGAAGCCTCAAACATTTCCTCCTCAAGCATTTTCAAAGGACTCGATGGCACAAATGGAGGACGACGTCGGAGCTGGGGCCACGAGATTGACGGCGTAGGCTCCGCATACCCATCCCGGGTGTGCGGAGCCTACGCGAAGAGGTGCATCGTGGCCCGTACCAGTTTCACCCTGCCCACCGTCCGACATCGCGGCGTCCTGGACGTCTACATCAATGACGGCTTCCTGCCGATGGTGGACGGTTCGCTGCTGTATCACCGCGGTTTCGGTGACCGTCCGGCGGCGGCGGGGGAGCCGGACCCCAGTCTGACCTTGGGGCCGTATGTCTTCACCGCCGGCAATGAGGTGGTGGCCAGCCGGCATTATCCGCTGGATGCGGCTTTGCCGCCGCACGGGCGGCCCCTGCCTTTGGGCCCGGATCCGGAGAGCGCGCACCATTACCTGATCCGGCGGGCGTACTGGGCCAGCTTCTTCCCGCCCCGGACACTGATTGCCGAAACCGGCTCCACTATCCGGCTGCGGGTGCACAACACCCTGGCCCAGCCGCACCAGCTGGCCTTCCATGAGGCGGGGCCCGCCGGCGAGGATGTGGGCACCGGGCCGATTGCCCCGGGGGCGGTCGGGGAGGTGGTGCTGGACGCCCCGGAGCCGGGCACCTATGTCTTTTCGGATCCGGGCAACGAACTGGTGGAGCGGGTGCTGGGGCTGCACGGTGCGCTGGTGGTGATCGATCCGGCCGATGCGTGGCGGCTGGCGCCGGGCCGGCTGGAGTTCGAGCGGCAGTGGCTGTGGATCTGCCATGACATTGTGCCCGAATGGGCCGCGGCCGCGGCCCGGGGCGGCACCCCCGACCCGGAGACCGGGCATGATGCTCCCCGCTACTTCACCCTCAACGGCTATTCGGGTTTCCAGTCCATGGCCGTGAGCACCGACAGGGAACTGAACGAGCGCCGGCACGAGGACACCCTGCCCTCCGGCTTCCCCCGGCAGGGCGATGTCCGGGATCTGAGCGCCTCTCGGTTCCCGGGCACGGTGCGCACCGGGCAGATGATCCGGATGGTCAACACCGGGATCGTGGACCACCAGCTGCACTATCACGGCAACCACGTCTGGATAGTCAGAAGAAACGGTGAGGATTTGCCCCGTGACGTTGGCTTCGTCGATCCGGACGGGCGAGTTGTGCTTCAAAAGTGGGAGGATACGGTCTCGCTCAATCCGTTGGAGCGCAAGAAGGCCCTGCTGCCTTGCCGCCGCCCGCCGGAGGTGGTGGATGCGGTCTGGGAGGCGCGGACGAAGGACTGGAAGTACCCGATGCACTGCCACGCCGAACCGTCCCAGACCGCCGCCGGGGGCCTGTATCCGGGTGGACTGGTGGCGGACTGGGTCCTGGCCGCCCAGGAGGAACCGGAGGAGCATGGGTTCTTTCGCAGCCAGGTGGACTTCGCCGCCAACCAGCCCCACGAGGGCAGCCCGGAAACCGAACATCCGCAGCGGCCGGACGTCTCCGTGGAACTGGATTTCTTCAACCGCAGGCTCGAGTTCCCGGACGGCTCCCAGCACGAGGTCTGGAGCTTTGAAGCCGGAGACTCCGGCCGTGGTCTCCCCGGACCTTTGATCCGGGCGACGGAGGGCCAGATCATTCACGGGACGATCAAGCCGAGCAAGAGTGTGCATACGATCCACTGGCACGGGATCGAACCGGACCCCCGCAACGACGGGGTCGGCCACACCTCCTTCGAGGTGACCGGCCATTACACCTACCAGTGGCGGCCCGAGCCGGGTGTCGCGGGCAGCCCCAATGAGGGCACGGCGGGCACCTACTTCTACCACTGCCACGTCAACACGCCCCTGCACGTGCAGTACGGCATGTTCGGGCCCATCATCATTGACCCGGTCAACGCAGATGACAACACGTTCCCCGGTTCCAGGAAGGTGTCGATCAACGGGCCGGAGTATGACATTGCCACGGAGACCCTGGTGGGGCCCTACTCGCTGGATTCGCGCTGGCACGAGCTGCACCATGCCGCCGGCCTCTCCGGTGAGGACGCCGGCCTGAACCGGTTCGAGGCGGACCATTTCTACCTGCTCGGCGGGATCATCCCCGAACGTCCGTCCGGCGACCTGGTCTGGAGCCTCTCCGAAATGCGGGCCACTGTGGACGGCAGCGGCCGCGCCCCGACCCTGCTGCGGTACTTCAACGCTGATTACTTCCCGACCCTGCTGCGGTTTACCGACATGAACGATGTGCCGGTGTCCATGGCCGAGTTGATCTCCCACGACGGCCGTCCGTTCTGGAATACCGCCAGCCCCGACGGGCCGGCCCTCCCGCTGTGGGCCACCGGAAACCGCCTGCTCATCAGCGTGGTCTCCTCCGGGGCTGCGGAAAAGTACGACATGCTGCTGCACCCGCCGGCCCCCGGGCAGTACCGGATCCACGTGGACTTCCTGACCTGGCGCCCGCGGACCGTCCGGGCCACCCGCACCATCACCGTCACGGCGGACTGACGCCTCCGCAGAGCGCACCAGCCTCCAATTTGCTCCTGGAAGGTATAGAACCAAGGAGTTGTGACAGCGGCAGGCGGGCGCCGCCGTCGTTGTTACAGCTGCATAACGCAGCGCCGGAAGGCCCTTGTGGTCCGGGTCATATTGGGTAGTATCCGAAGGGTTGTTTACCGCCTTCCGTATCCAGCGCAGCATACGGCCCCCACCCGAAGGAATGGTTCCATGACCCAGAGTGCGCTGGACGCCGATCTCGATGCCGAACTGCGTGCGGATGTGCGCCGCGTCAGCACGCTGCTGGGCGAATCGCTGGTCCGGCAGCACGGCCCGCAGCTGCTGGAACTCGTGGAGCGCGTGCGCCTGCTGACCAAGCAGTCCAAGGCCTCCGCAGCGAACGACGGCGGCGGGCCGGCTTCGGCGGCGGAGCGCGCCGCGACGGCCGCACAGGTGCGCGAACTGCTGGCCGGGCTGCCCCTGGAGGAGGCGACCGAGCTGGTCCGTGCGTTCGCCGCCTACTTCCATCTGGCCAATGCGGCCGAACAGGTGCACCGTGTCCGCGGTCTGCGCACCCGGGCGGAGCAGGACGGCTGGCTGGCCCGGGCGGTGGAAGGCGTCGCCGCCGCAGCCGGTCCGGCGGCGCTGCAGGAAGCCGTCCGCGAACTGGACGTGCGGCCGATCTTCACCGCCCACCCCACCGAAGCGTCGCGCCGGTCCGTGCTGGACAAGATCCGCACGCTCTCCGACATCCTGGCCCAGCCGACGGCGGAAGGCACCATGGCTCGCCGGCGCCAGGACCGCCGGCTGGCGGAGATCATCGACCTGATCTGGCAGACCGACGAGCTGCGGCAGGTCCGTCCCACGCCGCTCGATGAGGCGCGCAACGCGATCTACTACCTGGAGAACATCCTCACGGACACGATGCCGGAGCTGCTCGGGGATTTGTCCGACCTGCTGGCCGAACACGGGGTCGACCTGCCCTCCTCGCCGGTGCGTTTTGGTTCCTGGATCGGCGGGGACCGGGACGGCAATCCCAATGTCACCGCTGCCACCACCCGCGAGATCCTGCAGTTGCAAAGCCAGCATGCGGTGCGGCTGGCCATCAGGTTCATCGACGACCTCATCTCCGCGCTCTCCTCCTCCACAGCGATCGTCCCTGTGGAGGAGGAGCTGATGGAGTCCATCCGCGTGGACCTGGGGAACCTGCCGCGGCTGGACCGGCGCGTGCTGGAACTGAATGCGCACGAGCCGTACCGGCTGAAGCTGACCTGTATCAAGGCGAAGCTGATGAACACCGCTGTCCGGGTGCAGAACGGCACCGCGCACGAAAACGGCCGCGACTACACCTCCACAGCGCAGGTACTGACCGATCTGGCGCTGGTCGAGCGGTCCCTGCGGGCGCATTCGGGATCGCTGGCGGCGGACGGGGTGCTCGCCGCGGCCCGCCGGGTCGTTTCCTCCTGCGGACTGCACCTGGCCACGCTCGATGTCCGCGAGCATGCGGACGCGCACCACGCCGTCGTCGGCCAGTTGGTCGACCGGCTCGGCCAGCTTGAAGTCCCGTATGCCGAGTTGACCCGCGAGGAGCGGATGCGGGTGCTCTCCCGCGAGCTGATGTCCCGCCGCCCGCTGGCACCGAATCCCCCGCCCCTTGACGACGCCGGCCGGCGGACCTTCGCGGTGTTCGGTGAGATCCGTACGGCGCTGGAAACCTACGGGCCGGACGTGATCGAGACATACATCGTCTCGATGACCCGCGGCGCGGACGACGTGCTGGCCCCGGCGGTGCTGGCGCGCGAGGCCGGGCTGATCGACGTCTATGGGAACGGACATGCCGATGAGTCGGGAAAGCCCGGCGGTTTCGCCAGGATCGGCTTCGCCCCGCTGCTGGAGACCGTGGAGGAACTGCGGGACTCGGCCCGGATCGTGGACGAACTGCTCTCCGACCCGGCCTACCGCCGGATCGTCCAGCTGCGCGGGGACGTGCAGGAGGTCATGCTCGGCTACTCCGATTCGAACAAGGACTCCGGCGTCCTGACCTCGCAGTGGGAGATCCACAAGAGCCAGCGCAAGCTGCGGGATGTGGCGGCCCGGCACGGTGTGCGGCTGCGCCTGTTCCATGGCCGCGGCGGCTCGGTGGGCCGCGGCGGCGGACCGACGTACGACGCCATCCTGGCCCAGCCCAACGGCGTGCTGGAGGGGGAAATCAAGTTCACCGAGCAGGGCGAGGTCATCTCGGACAAGTATTCGCTGCCGGCACTGGCACGGGAAAACCTGGAGCTCTCCGTGGCGGCCGTCCTGCAGGGCTCGGCGCTGCACCGCACGCCGCGCACCTCGGAGGATGAGCGCGAGCGTTACTCCGAGGTCATGGAAACCGTCTCGGCCGCGGCCTTCGCCCGGTACCGGTCCCTGATCGACGATCCCGACCTGCCGGCCTACTTCCTGGCCTCGACGCCGATGGAGCAGCTAGGTTCCCTCAACATCGGGTCGCGCCCGTCCAAGCGCCCTGATTCGGGCGCCGGACTCGGCGGGCTGCGGGCCATTCCCTGGGTCTTCGGCTGGACGCAGTCCCGCCAGATCGTCCCCGGCTGGTTCGGCGTCGGCTCCGGCCTGAAGGCCGCCCGGGAGGCCGGTTGTGAGGCCCAGCTGCGGGAAATGCTGGAGCGCTGGCACTTCTTCCGGTCTGTCCTCTCCAATGTCACGATGACCCTGGCCAAGACGGACATGGAGATCGCCGCCCACTACGTGTCCGCGCTGGTCCCGCCGGAACTGCAGCGGCTCTTCGACGTGATCCGGGCCGAATACGAGCTGACCGTCGCCGAAGTGAAGAACCTGACGGGTGAGGCCGAGCTGCTGGACAAGCAGCCGACGCTGAAGCGCTCGCTGGCCGTCCGCGACCAGTACCTCGACCCGATTTCCTACCTGCAGGTGGAGCTGCTGCGCCGCGTCCGGGAGGGCGGGAACGGGGCCGGCGGTGCCGAAGACAGTGAACGCCTGCAGCGGGCCATGCTCATCACCATCAACGGCGTCGCCGCCGGCCTCCGCAACACCGGTTGACCTCCCCGTCCCTCCGGCTGACTCCGCAACACACGTTCGAAAAACGCGTTATTCGTGCGTCAATTGCGGAGTAATCGGGGGTGGAGGGGGCGGGGATACGCTTGGATGCATGCCTTCCTTCCGCGCCCAGCTGGACATCCTCGGCCTGCGCCCCGGCAGCCGGCCGGAGCAGGTGATGGAATCAGCCATCGATGCGGTGGCGGCAGCCCATCTGGTCGAGGCGAACCAGTTGGACGTGGTCGCCGGGGTACCGCGCATCACGGTGCGGTTCCTGGTCGAGCCCAGCGAACATGCGGCCGAGGACAGCCAGGGACAGCAGGCCGCGGCCAACCTGCGCTACGCCGTCGAACAGGTTGCCGCTACCGGAACGCTGAGGGTTCTCCGCCGTCAGCGGGGCCGTTGGGAACCGATCCGTAACCAAGGAACTCCCGGCGGGCGGCCAGCCGCTCCTCATGCGTGACCCGCTGGCGCCGCGACAGGGCACAGACAAGCACCAGGAACGCGGCGAATCCGGACGCGGCAGCCACGAATTCCGACGACGGCTCGCCCAGTAGCCGCTGCAGCGTGATCCAGACCAGGCCCCAGATCACTCCGGCGGCAACGGACAGCCGCCCGCGCTCGGCCATGCTCACCGTTGCGGCGGCAACCGCCAGGACAGCCAGTGCCAAGGCGGACCAGATCTCCGCGCCCCAGCCGAAGAGGTCCGCTCCGGTGGCCGTAAGCCCGGCGGCCAGATTGGCGGCGGCAGCCACCATGACCCAGCCGAAGTACAGGCCCAGCGGGGCGTCCACCATTACCGCCTCCAGCCGGGATGCGGGCGGCTCGGCAATCAGCTGCCGGAACGTGCAGGCCAGCACGGTCACCAGCGCGGCCATGATGACCAGGCTAAAACCGAGCCAGCCCGTCTGGACCGCCCAGATCCAGAAGGCATTCAGGAGCATCGCGGGGACGACGAGCCAGCCCAGCCGCCGGTGCCGGGAACTCCCCCCCTCGCCGGGCAGCCACTGGTGGACGGTGTAGGCGAACAGGCCCAGGTAGATCAGGGACCAGATGGTGAACGCGGGACCTGCGGGAGCGAGCAGAGTCGCATCGGGCCTCAGCGCCCCGCCGGCGGCGTCCGCGATCCGGGGCCCGCCGAACAGGCCCACGCCTGCCGCCACCGCAGCGGCCGTCACCAGCGCCGCGGCTGTGACGGACATCCGCCGCAGGATGTCACCGTCGACGGCGCCGGACTGGTCCCTTTTCAGGGTCAGGCTTCGTTTCAGGTCGATGGAACGGATTCCGGCCGCCAGCCGGGATGCCGAACCGGGCTGCCGGCCGCCCGGGGCAGGCTGCCCCTTGCGGGCGGTTAAGCACGACGCCGGCGGGCGGCTTGGGCGGGCGGGTACGACACGGGTTGGGGTGCCGGCGGAACCGGGCACAGCGGGCCGCCGCAGCGGTGGAGGCGGCACCTGGGCCCGGGTTGTGGGCAGAACAGGAGGTGCCTTCGGAGGAACCGGAGGATACGGCGGCGGTTTCCTTGCCATCTTGTTCCCTTCCCCGTCCGCGGCACGCACTGTTCAACCTCCTCAGCCCGGTTTCTTCAGTAGCCAACCCCATCAGCCTACCCACTGCCGACCCCAAAAAGTGGGCGTGGCCATACACCGTCGGGCCGGCCGACGTCTGTCGGGCGGCCCGGGTGCGGTCGGTGATTATCAGGGAGCGTCGGGCTGGTTTGCGGGGTCAGGTCGGCCGGAACCTCGACGGTGCCGAACAGGGCATTCCAGCGGAACAGGAAGGCAGCCATCGCATCCCGGTTGATGGGTTCGACGGGGTGGAAGCCGCCATCGTCGAAGCCGGTGGTGATGTCCTTTTCAGCCAGCCAGCTGATTTCTTCGTAGAACTGGTTGTCGACGGTGACATCGTTGAAGGGTGATTCCGCCGGCGGTGTGAAATCGGGGGAGCCTGCCATCCTGTACAGGAAGGCTGCCATGGCGTCCCGGTTGACTGGCTGGACGGGCCGGAATGTGCCGTCGGGATAGCCTGTGGTGATGCCCTGGTTCTTGAGCCACATGATTTCGTTGAAGAACTGGTTGGATGGCGCAACATCCGTGTACGGGGCTTCAGGGCCGGCGATCTTGCCTTGAACGCTGAACAGATTGGTCTGGACGACGTTCACACCCGGACCACCAACGTTCGGGCCCTCCACCCGGAAAAAGTTGGTGTCATATGGACTGCCGACCACTCTGTGGGGAATATTCGGGTCACCCACATAGCCCGCCGGGGCACCGGTGTCCCAGCGCAGGAACGGCCCTACCCGTCCGTTCATTGCCCGGCCAAAGGATGTCTCAGTGCAGGGAGTGTCGAAGCAGCCAAAGTCTTCGGTGTAGTTGATTTCACCGCCGCCCTTTCCGTCATCCTCCGCGACGAACCGCTCGACCCCATAGGGATGGGTCACGGTATAGGTCGCGCCCAGGACCAGGCCGTCTACGCGGATGCGCAGCCGGGCGAAGGAGACCTGCTGCTTTTCCTGCGGAACTTCGAGCCCGAAAGCTGCTTCCTGGGCCAGGATAAGCCGGGCCCTCTTGCCCACCGGCCGGTCAATCTCCGCTTCGCCGGACCACCAGAATGCCTCTTCCGGGAAGTTGCCGGGCACAGATACCGGCCAGAACCGGTTCCAGGTTTCGTCACTTGCGGCCAGGCACAGTGGATCGGTCAGGCATAGCTCCAGGCGGACCGGGGCCAGGCCGTTGGCGGGATCGCCTTTGTCCTCGTACCAGACGGGAAAGCCGTGGGCAGGGTCGATGGGGCCGACGGCGGCCAGTCCGCCTGCCGGTACCGGATCGGATATGGTTTCCGCGCCGGCGACCGGGGCGAACAGCGGAGCCAGGAGCGCGGCGGCGGTGGCGCCCATGGCCACCTGCAGCCCGCGGTGCCGAAGACCGGCTTTGGCCGTGCGGCGGCGTTCGGTGGTGCGCAGCATTGAAGATCATCCCCTCTTGAATGCTGGACGGAAGGACCAAAAAGCCTCCCCAGACGGTTCTTCCGTTCCTTGGACCGTGGCAGGGGGTGGTTGGGAAAAGACTGGGATGCAACTGAAGAGCCGGTGAACACGCAAGCCCTGTATGGGGGAGACCGGCTCCCCAAATCAAGGGGTACTCCCAAATCAGGGGGTACTAGTGCCGTACTATATCGGGTGGCACACTGGCAGACATGCGGATCGACATTGTCACCGGGGACATCACCAAGCGCGAGGTGGACGCGATCGTCAATGCGGCGAATTCATCACTGCTGGGCGGCGGCGGTGTGGACGGTGCCATCCACGCGGCGGCCGGACCGGAACTGCTTGCGGCCTGCCGCCGGGTCCGCGCCAGCACCTGGCCGGACGGCCTGCCGACGGGGCGGGCGGTCGCCACGCCCGGCTACGACCTGCCTGCGCACTGGGTCATCCACACCGTGGGCCCCAACGCCCGGGCCGGCGAAACCGATCCGGAGCTGTTGGCCTGGTGCTTCCGGTCCAGCCTGAAGGTTGCCGATGAAATCGGCGCGACTTCGCTGGCCTTTCCCGCAGTGAGCGCAGGGATTTACGGCTGGGAACCGGAGAAGGTGGCCGAGGTGGCGCTGCAGACGGTGATGGCGCACGAATCCGGTTCGGTGGAGCGGGTGGAATTCGTGCTGTTCAGCGACCATATCGCCCGCATTTTCCGGTCCGTTTACCGGGACCTGTCCGCCTTGCGCGGGAAAGGCTCAGCTGGCTGATTCAGCCGGCTAACCGACGTCGGACGGGAAGGCGCTGAGCCGCAGCCGGCTCCGGAATTCGACCGGCCGCTGGGTCAGCGGATCCGTGAACCGGAGGGAGCGGGCCAGCAGCTGCAGCGGCTTGCCATAGTCGTCCGGCGCCTGCGGCAGCAGCTGCGGATAGAACGGATCATTGAGGATCCCGATGCCCTGCGACGCCATGTGGACGCGCAGCTGGTGCGTCTTGCCGGTATGCGGTTCCAGCCGGTAGCGGCCCAGTGCGGTGCCGTCCGGGCCGGGCTGGGTCTCGAGCAGCTCGATCCGGGTTTCCGCGTTCGGCTCGCCTTCCACTTCCTGCGCCAGCAGGTAGGTGCGGGACTTGACCATGCGGCTGCGGACGGTGCGCGGCAGCTGCAGGGAAGGGTCGACGGCGGCAATCGCCTCGTACTCCTTCTGCACCTTCCGCCGCTCGAACAGCACCTGGTACTTGCCGCGGGTTTCGGGGTTCTTGGCGAACAGCAGCACGCCGGCGGTCATCCGGTCCAGCCGGTGGACGGGAATGAGGTCCGGCAGGTCCAGGGCCACGCGCAGCCGCACCAGCGCGGATTCGGCGATGTACATCCCCCCGGGTGTGGTGGGCAGGAAGTGCGGTTTGTCCGCCACCACCAGTTGCTCGTCCTCGTGCAGGACGTCGACCTCCACCGGAAGACGTTCCTCCTGCGGCAGCTCGCGGTAGTACCAGATGAAGGTGTGGTCGGTCAGCGGGGTCTGGGCCGTCAGCGGAACGCCGCCCAGCCCGACCACCTCGCCGCGTTCGAAGCGGTCGATGATGCCCTCCGGGTCCACGTGGCCGAACCGCTCCAGGACGTAGTCCATGGCGGTGTCCCAGCGGCCGTCCGAGGGCAGCCGCAGGCGTGTGGCGTTGACGCCGTTGCGCACGGGAAGGGGGGATTGCATCACCCATCCAGAGTACCGGCGTTCACCGCGGCGGCTGGCAGTGCGGACAGTAATAGAGGTCCCGCAGTTCCAGATCGCTGTCCCCGAGCTTGTCGTGGGCGATGGCCGTTCCGCAGCGCAGGCACGGACGCCGTCCGCGTCCGTAGACCCAGAACGCCGAGCCGTGGACGCCGGCCGTGGTCCGCATGCTCCGGTTCTTGTTGGCTTCCAGCAGCCGCTTGGCCAGTTCCACCATCCGGGGCAGGTTAGGTATCTGGGCCACTGGCGTCAGCGGATGCACCCCGGTCAGGAAGCACAGTTCGCAGCGGTAAATGTTGCCCAGCCCGGCGAGGTTCCGCTGGTCCAGCAGAGCCAGTCCCACCGGCCGGTCCGGCTGCGCCTGCAGCCGGCGCAGCGCCTCCTCCGGATCCCAGCCCGGCCCCAGCAGGTCGGGACCAAGGTAACCGACGACGTCGTCCTCATCCTTCCGCGCGACCGCCTCCAGGAGCCCGAGGGCGAATCCGACGGCGGTGACTTCCGCGGTGCCCAGGATGGCCCGGGCCTGGAACGCAGGCCGCCGCCATTTCTCGCCCGGCCGGTAGACATGCCACACGCCCTCCATTTTCAGGTGCGAATGGAGGGTCCAGCCGGTCTGCGGATCCCCGATGCGGATCAGCAGGTGCTTGCCGCGGGAGGCAACCTCCGCCACCGTTTTGCCGCTGAAATCCACGGTGGCCAACTGCGGCACCCGCAGGTCGCAGCGTGTTAGCTGCCGGCCTGCGAGGGCGGCGTTCAGCCGGCGTGCCGTTCGCCAGACGGTGTCTCCTTCAGGCACGGATATTCCTTTCAGGCACGGATCCGCAGTCCCCTCGGCGTGGAGTAGAAGCCCGCGTCCATGAACGCCTGGGCCAGGGGGGTGTCCAGGATGCCGTGGCCGTTGACCTTTTCCACCGCCATCTTGTCGATCGCGCCGCGCTTGATCACTGCGGCCAGCGACTTCGCGGCCAGGGCGATCGTGTCGATGTCCTCAGTGAAGCAGAGCAGGGTCTTGCCGCCGCGCTCCACGTAAAGTGCCAGGTCCCCGTCCACCAGGATGACCATCGCGCCCGCCTTGCGGCCGGGCCGGTGGCCGGTTTCCAGAGCCGGCCAGGGGAGCGCGGCGCCGTAGGGATTGGCCGGATCCGTCGCGGCCAGGGCGACGGCGGCCGGTTCGGATTTCTGCAGCTGGCTGTCTTCGGTGAAGGACCGCAGCCGGTCCACCGTGGCCGGGACGGCGAACTGCGCGGCGCCGAGATGTTCGATGAAATAGCCCCGCCGGCAGCGGCCCATCTCCTCGAGCCGGGCCAGCACCTTGTACATCAGGCCAAAGCCGCCGGGAATATCCTCATTGGCGACGGCGCCGCGGGTCACCACGCCGTAGCGGTCCAGCAGCAGTTCCGCGGTGGCATGGGCGTGGATCGTTGCGTCCGGTTCGACGCCGGGCAGGATGCTCCAGCGGCCGGCGGCGATCGGCGGGGCAGGCAGCCCGATACCGCGCGTGCCTGCTCCGGCGGCCCCGCCCGCACCGGCGCCCCCATCTCCGGCGCGCAGCCCGGAAGCCCCGGGCAGCGGCACTCCGTGGCCGCGGCCCATCCGGCCCAGCCGCCCGATCCGTGCGGACCGGGCGCGGGGTGCAGTGGGGCGCTGTTTGTGCGCGGTGGTGCCGCCGGCCAGCAGGGAGCGGACCGGCGTGAACGTGTCATTGCTGATCCGGCCGGCCCAGACCAGTTCCCAGAGCGCGGTGACCACCGCGTCGTCGCCGGGCTGCTGTCCGGCCGCGGCCAGGCCCTCCGCGAGCTGGCGGAAGAAGTACGCACCGCCGCCTGCCAGCAGGTTGAGCAGCTCGTACTGCAGCACCGAAGGCTCGAAGTCCGGCTTCGGGTTCAGCGTCAGCGGAGCGTTCTCGGCCAGGTGCAGGCTGATCCACCCGTCGTTGCCGGGCAGCGAACCCACGCCGGACCACAGCACTTCGCCGGTGGCCATCAGCTCGTCCAGCATCGCCGGGGCATAGTTGGCGACGCGGGAGGCCAGGATCAGGGGCTCCCAGGCGGAGGCCGGGATGGGGACACCGGAGAGCTGGTCGACGACGGTGGCCACGCCGTCGAGCCCGCGCAGCCTGGCCCCCACACTCTGCCATTCCGGCAGGAACCGCCCGTAGGTCCGGGGGTCGACCGGCTCGACCTCCTGGCGCAGTGCGGCCAGCGAACGGCGGCGGATCCGGCGCAGTACTTCGGTGTCGCACCATTCGGTGGAGCCGGCGAAATCGCTGCCGCGGTCCGCAGCCTCCGGCACGTCCGGTGAATCCGGTTCCGCGGCCGGGGCTGGCCGGAATTCGCCCTCCACCACGCGGCCGTCGGCGGCCAGCCGGTGCAGGACAGTATCGACGACGGCGGTGCCCAGTCCCAACCGCCGAGCGGCTTCGGCGCTGGTAAAGGGGCCGTGGGTACGGGCGTAGCGGCCCACCAGGTCCCCGAGCGGGTCCGGCACCGGTTCGATGAATGCCAGCGGGACACCCATGGGCAGCGGAACGCCCAGGGCGTCGCGCAGCCGCGCGGCATCCTCGATCGCGGCCCAGCGCTCGCTGCCGGCGATGCTGACCTTCAGGGCCCGGTGCGCGCCGACGAGTTCGTCGAGCCAGGCCTCCTCCATCGGAGGCTGGGTGCGGACGGCGATTTCCGCCGTCGTCAGCGGGCCCAGCAGCCGCAGCAGGTCGGCGATGCCTTCCAGGCCGCGGACCTTCCGGTCCTCAGTCAGCCGCTGGAGCTCACGCTCGGTCTGCGCGATGACCTTCGGATCCAGGAGCTCGCGCAGTTCGGCGCGGCCCAGCAGCTCGTTCAGCAGCGTCGGATCCAGCGACAGCGCCGCGGCGCGGCGCTCGGCCAGCGGGGAATCCCCCTCATACAGGAAGGCGCCGACATAGCCGAACAGCAGGGAGCGGGCAAAGGGGGAGGGCAGCTTCGTGGTCGTTTCGACGATGCGCAGCCGGCGCTGTTCGATGCCGGCGGCCAACTCCTTGAGCGCGGGCAGGTCATAGACATCCTGCAGGCATTCCCGGACCGTTTCCAGCACGATCGGAAACGCCGGGTATTTCCGTGCCACATCCAGCAGCTGCGCGGACCGCTGGCGCTGCTGCCACAGCGGCGAGCGCTTGCCCGGGTTCTGCCGCGGAAGCAGCAGGGCGCGCGCGGCGCATTCGCGGAAGCGCGAGGCGAACAGGGCCGAGCCGCCGACCTCCGCGGTGACCACCGTATCGAGTTCCTCGGGGTCGAACAGGAACAGCTCCGCGCCCGGCGGCTCTTCGTCCATCATCGGCACCCGCAGCACGATGCCGTCGTCGGAGGCCATCGCGGAGCCGTCCAGCCCGTAGCGCTGGTTCAGGCGCGCGCCGACCGCCAGCGCCCACGGCGCGTGGACGGGCATGCCGAAGGGGCTGTGCAGGACGACCCGCCAGTCGCCGAGCTCGTCGTGGAACCGTTCGACCACCAGGGTGCGGTCGCTGGGCACCACGTCGGTGGCTTCGCGCTGCTCGGTCAGGTAGGCCAGCAGGTTGCCCGCTGCCCAGTCGTCGAGCCCGCTGGCGCGGCACCGTGCCAGCGCCGTTTCCGGCGCCGCATCGGAGACCTCGCGGATAAAGGCGCCCAGGGCCCGGCCCAGGTCCACCGGCCGGCCCAGCGAATCGCCCTTCCAGAACGGGAGCTTGCCCGGCTGGCCGAAGGCCGGGGAGACCAGCACCCGGTCGTGGGTGATATCCTCGATCCGCCAGCTGGTCGCACCCAGGGCGAAGACGTCCCCGACCCGCGACTCGTACACCATTTCCTCGTCCAGCTCGCCGACGCGCCTGCCGCCCTTGGCGCTGTCCTCCGAACCGACCAGGTAGACCCCGAACAGGCCGCGGTCCGGGATGGTGCCGCCGGAGGTCACCGCGAGCCGCTGCGCCCCCGGACGCCCGGTGATGGTTCCCTCGACCCGGTCCCAGACGATGCGCGGACGCAGTTCCGCGAACTCGTCCGACGGGTAGCGGCCGGCGAGCAGGTCCAGCGTGGCGTCGAAGGCGGAGCGCGGCAGGGTGGCGAACGGCGCGGAACGGCGTACGACGTCGAACCATTCCTCCACATCGATGGTCCCCAGCGCGGCGGCGGCCACGGTCTGCTGGGCGAGGATGTCCAGCGGATTGGCGGGAATGAACAGCCGCTCGATCCGGCCGGCCAGCATGCGTTCGACCGTGACGGCGGTGTGGACCAGGTCCCCGCGGTGCTTGGGGAACAGGACGCCCTGGGAGATTTCGCCCACCTGGTGCCCGGCGCGGCCGACGCGCTGCAGGCCGCTGGCCACCGAAGGCGGGGATTCGACCTGCACCACCAGGTCCACCGCACCCATGTCGATGCCCAGTTCCAGGCTGGACGTGGCCACGACGCATTTGAGCCGGCCGGACTTCAGGTCGTCCTCGATCAGGGCGCGCTGGTCCTTGGACACGGAACCGTGGTGGGCGCGGGCCAGTAGCGGTTCGGCCCCCTCCGTCTGGCCCGCCTGCGCCATCAGCTGCGCGGGCGGGTTCCGCGGCGGCTCCGGCGCGGCCCAGGCTCCGGCGGCCACGGCAAGCCGTTCCTCGTGGATCTCGTTCAGCCGGGCCGTGAGGCGCTCGGCCAGCCGCCGGGAATTGGCGAAGACGATGGTGGAGCGGTTGGCCTGGATCAGGTCGACGATCTTTTCCTCCACATGCGGCCAGATGCTGGCCTGCGGCGCGTAGCCGGTGCCGGCGTCGTCCGCGTCCAGCGCGGCGGCCGGCAGATCCGTCATGTCCTCCACCGGGACCGTGACGGTCAGGTCCCACGTTTTCTGTGCCGGCGGGGCGACCACAGCGACCGGGGCGCTGCCGCCGAGGAACCGGGCGACGGTTTCCTTGGGCTCCACGGTGGCCGAAAGTCCGATGCGCTGGGCAGGCTTGGGCAGCAGCGCGTCCAGCCGCTCCAGGGACACGGCCAGGTGGGCCCCGCGCTTGGTCCCCGCGACGGCGTGGACCTCGTCCACGATCACGGTGTCCACCTCGGTCAGCGTTTCCCGTGCCTTGGAGGTGAGCATGAGGAAGAGGGATTCCGGCGTCGTGATCAGGATGTCCGGCGGCCGGCTCAGCAGCGCCCGCCGTTCCGCCGGCGTCGTATCTCCTGACCGGACACCCACAGTGATGCCTGTGGCCGGCAGTCCGAGCCGCCGGGCGGTCTGCGTGATGCCGATCAGCGGCGCCCGCAGGTTGCGCTCCACGTCCACGCCCAGGGCCTTCAGCGGCGAGATGTAGAGGACGCGGGTTCCCCGCCGGGGTTCCTTTTTCCGCCCGCCCTTGCCGGCCTTGACGGGCTGTTCCAGCGGCAGTTCGTCCGCGCCGGCCGCGATGAAGGTGTCCAGAGCCCAGAGGAACGCGGCGAGCGTCTTTCCGGAGCCGGTCGGTGCGATCACCAACGCATGCGATCCGCCCGAAATAGCGTCCCAGGCGCCCGACTGCGCCGGCGTGGGCGCGGAAAAGGCCCCCGTGAACCACTCGCGGGTGGCGGGGGTGAACTTTTCCAGCACATCGGTCATGGAATTATCATCGCGCACGCCACCGACGGTATGCGCGGCCGGTTGCGGCTGCCAGACGTTCGCCCGGACTACAGGGGCTGGAAGGCGCCGATGGTCATGAGGACGATCCCGGCGTTGGCGCAGGCGGTAGTGTCCTGCGGAGCGATCAGCCAGTCCGTGGCGCTCGGGGGATAGACCCGCACACCCCCGGCCGGCGTCGGCTGGCAATCCTGGTAGTTCTGCCCGTTGGTCTGCTTCAGCACCGCGGCGGCGGTCTGTCCCGGCTGGAGCGTGATGGCCATGCGCGGCTGGGACGGATCGCGGTCCGCGGGGGCACCGATCTGGTTGCCGGCGGCATCTACATAGGAGACACCCGGATAGCCGTCCAGGACGCAGGAGGCGCCGGAGGTGTTGGTGACCTGCAGCGAGCGGTAGACGCTGCCCGCCGCCGCCCCGCCGGGCATATCCACCACCGCGCCGGAGAGCATGCCGGCGGTGCACAGTCCTTCCGGTGCGGCCGGGCTTCCGGGGGCAGTGGTCTGCGGGGTGGTCTGCGGAGCGTTGGCTTCGGGAGTCTGGGCCTGCGGTGCGGGCGCGGCCGACGCCGGCTGGGACGGTGCGGTTTCAGCCGCTGTCGGGGTGGGGGAAACGGAGGTGAGGGAAGCGGGAGATGTTGCGGAGGGGGAACCGGTAGCTTCCGGTTCCGACGTCGCGGCGCAGCCGCTGACAACAAGTAGTGTTCCCATGGCCGCTGCTGCGGCGACTGTATTCCATGCCCGGTTGCTCATAGCACCAACCTTCTCGGCTGGGTGTGAGCGAGTCAACGATGCGCGGCGGTGTCGCGTCCAAAAGCGGCGGGATTGTTATCCGGACGCGACCGGCCGGTGCCCGCAGTCGTGCGGGCACCGGCCGGTCGTGCTGTTCCAGGATCCGGTATTACTGCTTGGCCCTGCGGGTCCGCGCCAGGGCGGTGCCGCCGGCGGCCAGTCCGAGCAGGCCTGCGCCCAGGCCCACCCAGCCGGCGGCGTCGGAGCCGGTGCTGGTGGTCTGCGACGCAGCCTCGACGTCGGCACTGGCCGGCTCGGCCGCTGCGTCGCCGGAGGCTGAATCCTCGGCCTGCTCCTCACCGTGGCCGTGCCCCTCGGCGGAGGCCGCGGTGACCGCAAAGGACGGTGCCGGCGATTCCAGCTCGTGCGGGTCCTTGCCCTCAGCGGGGATTTCGGCCCAGTCGGTGGCACCCTGCTCACAGGTCTGCAGCACGGGGAACGCCAAGGTGGAGCCCTCGGCCTCGGGCACCGTCACCGAAATCGTCAGGGAGTCCCTGACGCCGTCGGGAACAGGGGTCTTGGCCGTGTACACAATCTGGCTGACGCGCTTGGTGATGCTGGCGCCGTCCGGCAGGGTCCGGGGCTCGGCCAGGTCCTCTTCAACCTTCTGCACGTCCCAGCCCGGGTGGGCGTTGGGAGTGGCATCGTTGAGCTCGTCCGGCAGCGTGATGGCGACCTGCGTGGTCGGCGAAGCGTCGCAGCCGTGGGAGAAATCGAAGGTCAGGTTGGAGCTGGCGCCCGCTGCGGTCTCGTCCGGGGAGACATGGACGTGGGCGGCGGCGGAGCCGAGGCCCAGGGTCATCAGGCCGGCGGTCGCGGCCGCGGCAAGGGAGGCGTTCAGGGTGCGGCGGAGTGACGTGTTCATGATGGAAACCTTTCAAAGCGCGCTGCAGGCCGCTGTGGCCTGGAATCGGCAGCGCAGGAACTGGATGGTGGTGGCCGCGGGGGCCGGTGTTCAGTGAAAGATTCCCGGAGGCGGACCGCGCAGCGTGCGGACGCTCAGGAACTGCCGGGGTTGGGCTGCAGGTGCGGCCGCGATGACCGGTGCGGGCCGCGGCCGGGGCAGCAGCGCCACCGGTGCCGGAAGGTCCAGCAGCGGCCGCAGCCAGGCGGCCAGGGCCCACAGCGCCGCCTCGCCCTTGGCGATGACGACGGCGGTGGCCAGCGTGGCCAGCGCGTGGGCGGCCAGCATGGCCGGACCCATCACGCCCGGATGTGCCATCAGGACACCGGCCCCGCCGGCCGCGCCCTGGCAGCTGATGCTGTTGACCGAGCCGGCGATGTGGCTCAGGTGGCTGGCCGGCGCTTCGGTGACGGACGGCGCGCAGGCGGCGGCCGCCGTCGTTGTTTCAAAGGCCTGGTGCAGCAGCAGTTGTCCGGCGCCCAGGATGGCGGCCAGCCCGGGAACACTGCTCCGGCGGTGGGCCGCAATGGTCACGCCCAGCATGGTCAGGACCGCAAGGGCCGCCTGGATGCCGGGTGCCGGCAGAACGCCGCCGCCCGCCATATGTGCCGTGCCCGCCAGGGAAAGTACGACGCCGGTGATCACTGAGGCGCGCAGGAGGCGGAACGGCGCGCGCTGCTGCATGGTTCCCCCCTGTTCCCGTGCTCTGTGGTGGGTCCTGCCGTGGACTTCCAGTATTGACGCTAGGAAGGGGGCCTTGGAAATTGCCTGTAGTGGCTGGCCGGGCTTGCCTCCGCAGCGGAACCAGAAAACTACAAGGTTCAAGCAGCACTGTTTAGTCAGGCCGGGTTTCCAGCTCGGCGAATCGCCCGAACGTCTCCCATCTGCCGTCAGGGCAAATCCCGCGAACGGCAATTCCTAGGAGCAGCCATCATGTCGGTCCGGCAATGATCCCCGCCTCTTTACCGACGCCGGTGCTGTCCGGGTGCTCGACTTCACCGACGTCGGGTATCCCACGACGTCCGGCTGGACTACGAGACCATCCGTGCCACACTGATCAGCATGATCGCGGCCCTGGCCAATTCCGCCGCTGATGTGGTGGTCATTGAGATCGCCGACGGCGTCTACCAGGGTGAAACGCGCCGGCTGTTGGCGGATCCGGTTTTCCAGACTGTGGTGGACCACGTGGTCTTTTCCGCCGCGGACGCACTCGGCGCGACGGCGGGAATCCAGGTGCTCCGCGGCGCAGGCGTTACCGTCGCCGCGGTATCCGGCCTGCTGACGGCGTCGCCGCTGGCCGCTGAGGAAGCCGCAGCGGTCCTCGACGTTCCCGTCCTCAACACCTACTCGCTGTGCGAGCCGGAGACCGCACTGGGCCTGCTGCCGCGGCATGAGGCGTAGGCCGGTTCCTGCCGGGGCAGTGCCCGTGCCGGCGCCCAACGCGGCGCCGAGCTTCCCGTGCCTTCGATGACCCAGAGGGCTCCGAGGTCCCCGCCGGTGCGGCGGGCTACGCAGGCGATC
>NZ_JBNHIC010000031.1:0-46445 GCF_059092905.1 Arthrobacter sp. B0427-1-12
TACGAGGTCCTCAAAGCACTCCAGGAACACCTCGTCCAACTGCTTAGCCGCTGCCCCTACTGCCAACACGCACCACCGACCTAACAAAGTACTACTAGTAGTGGAAAGCAGCAGTTAATCTGCAATCCCTAGATTCTTTGGAGGATGTCTTCTACGCGGTCTTTGGCGTCGCCGAAAATCATCTGTGAGTTTTCGCGGAAGAAGAGTGGATTCTGCACGCCGGCATAGCCTGAGGCCATGGAGCGTTTGAATACCACGACGTTGCCGGCTTCCCATACGCGCAGTACGGGCATGCCGGCGATCGGGCTTGCCGGGTCCTCGGCTGCGGCCGGGTTCACCGTATCGTTGGCGCCGATGACGAGGACGACATCCGTTCCGGAGAGTTCGTCGTTGATTTCGTCCATTTCGTGGACGATGTCATAGGGCACTTTCGCTTCGGCCAGGAGGACGTTCATGTGTCCGGGCAGTCGGCCGGCCACGGGGTGGATGCCGAAGCGCACGTCCACCTGGCGCTCCCGCAGTTTACGGGTGAGCTCGGCTACCTGGTGTTGTGCCTGGGCGACGGCCATGCCGTATCCGGGAGTGATGACCACACTGGAGGCGTTCTTGAGCAGGTCGGCAAGTTCATCGGCCGTGATTTCGCGGTGGTCCCCGTATTCGGTGTCGCTCCCTTTGGTGGCCTCGATGCCGAATCCGCCGGCGATGACGGATAGGAAGGAGCGGTTCATCGCTTTGCACATGATGTAGGACAGGTAGGCACCCGAGGAGCCGACCAGCGCACCCGTGACAATGAGCAGGTCGTTGTTCAGCAGGAAGCCCGCGGCCGCGGCCGCCCAGCCGGAGTAGCTGTTGAGCATCGAGACAACGACGGGCATGTCACCGCCGCCGATGGAGGCCACCAGGTGCCATCCCAGTGCCAGGGCGAGGGCAGTAACGACGACCAGCAGCCACAGCCGGGAATCCAGCACGTACCAAACAGTCAGTGCCACAAAGGCCAGCAGCGCTGCGACGTTGAGGATGTTCTTGCCCGGCAGGACCAGCGGGGCTGACTTCATGCGGGCCGACAGCTTCAGGAACGCCACGATTGAACCGGTGAAGGTCACGGCACCGATGAACACACCGATAAATACCTCCGCGTGGTGAATGTCTTTCAGGGCGCCGGAGAGGTCCGGTGCCTCAAAGTGGCCGTTCCACCCCACGAGCACGGCGGCAAGGCCGACGAAGCTGTGCAGCAGCGCGATCAGTTCCGGCATGCCGGTCATCTCCACGACGCGGGCCCGCCACAGACCGATGGCCCCGCCGATGACCACGGCCCCGACAAGCAGGGCGATACCGATCATCCCGGCCTGGCTGCCCCAGGCATTCTGCAGTGTCAGCCAGATCGTCGCAGCCAGCGCGATCCCCATGCCGGACATGCCGTAGACGACACCTGCCCGGGACGTTTCATGTTTGCTCAGCCCGGCGAGGCTCAGGATGAACAGCAGGGCCGCCACGAGGTACGCGGCACCGGCGAAGGATTCTGCGGTCAACAGACCGGACATGGTGTTAGACACTGTTGGCTTCCTTGATCAGTTCAGGCATCGGACCGGTCGTCATTTGGCAAACATCCCGAGCATGCGCCGGGTAACGGCGAAGCCGCCGAAGATATTAATGCTCGCAAGCAGGATCGCAACGGCGGCCAGGAGCTGGATGAGGAGGTTGCCGTGGGTGACCTGAAGCAGGGCACCGACCACAATGATCCCGGAGATGGCGTTGGTAACGGACATCAGCGGTGTGTGGAGGGCATGGTGGACCTTGCCAATGACGTAAAAGCCGATCACCACCGACAACACCAGCACCGTAAAGTGCTGCGGCAAGGGCGCCGGGGCAATCGCGGTGATGGCCAGCAGGGCGGCGATACCTGCGGCGATGAGCCCTGCCCTGCGGGAGGGCGTGAGCCACGTGCCCTTGGACGAGCCGCCGGCCTCGGCAGGTTCACCGACCGGGGCAGCGGCCGGTGCCGTGGGGGCAGCGGAAACCTGGACCGGAGGCGGCGGCCAGGTCGTCTCGCCTTCGCGCACCACGGTCACGGCACGCTGCACGACGTCCTCGAAGTCCAGAACCAGCTGCCCGTCCTTACCTGGTGTCAGCAGCTTGAGCAGGTTGACCAGATTCGTGCCATACAGCTGCGAGGCCTGGGCAGGCAGCCGTCCTGCCAGATCCGTGTAGCCGAGGATCACCACCCCGTTGTCAGTAACGACCCGTTCACCGGCGACAGATCCTTCGACGTTGCCGCCCTGGGCAGCGGCCATGTCCACGATCACGCTGCCCGGCTTCATGCCCGCGACGTCGGTGGCTGTGATGAGCCTGGGGGCCGGGCGGCCCGGAATGAGGGCGGTGGTGATAATGATGTCCACCTCGCGGGCCTGCTCGGAGTACAGTTGCCCAGCGCGCAGGTTGTAGGCCTCGCTGGTGGCCTTCGCGTAGCCGTCGGAGGACGTCATTTCAAGGTCGACTTCAACCTTGAGGTACTCCCCGCCGATCGACTTGACCTGATCGGCCACTTCCGGCCTCGGGTCGGTCGCACGAACGATGGCACCGAGACTGCTTGCAGCACCAATCGCGGCCAGACCCGCCACACCTGCACCGGCAACCAGTACTTTCGCAGGCGGCACCTTACCCGCAGCCGTCACCTGCCCGGTGAAGAACCAGCCAAACTCATTGGCTGCTTCAACCACTGCCCGGTACCCGGCAATGTTCGCCATCGAACTCAGAACATCCATGGACTGCGCCCTGGAAATACGGGGCACCGCGTCCATCGCCAAAGCCGTGACCGAACGCGCCGCCAGCGCCTCCAGCAGATCCGGACGAAACGCCGGGCTCAGCAAACTGATCAGAGTCGCTCCGGCCCGCAGCAAACCGATTTCTTCGTCGGCGGGCGGATTCACCTTCAACACCACCGAACTGGCCCACGTTTCTCCCGCAGCGCCGATCGCCGCGCCTGCTCTCACATACGCCTCATCGGTGAACGAGGCGGCCTCTCCCGCACCCATCTCGACCATGACCTCATACCCCAGGCCAATCAGCTGCTTCACCGTGCTCGGCGTTGCCGCCACACGGGTCTCCCGGCCCGACTCGGCCACGATCCCGATGCGTTCCACGTTTCTCTTCCTCTCCGTCCTAATTTATTGCCGTTACAGGCAAAGATCTTTGTCTTGCGGCTTGCCAGTAAGCCCCCGGGGACCTCATGACCACTTCAGTGGAAAGCTCAAATACGCCCGCACGGAAATCGTTACGCTCGACCTCCGGCACACCGGCGCGCAATGCGGTCGAAGCGCTCACGATGGCGGCCCAGGCGTCCAAATCTCAGCAGACGCGAGCACCTGCCCTACGCAGGTATGCACCCCAAGTGCCGGAGGTGAGGTTCATGCCAGCCTCCATCTTCGAAGGTGCGGGATCGACGCGTCAGCACCAGCGAAGGCCACCGGCTTACCCTGCATGGTCCCGATCGTCTCCATGGCGCCCAGGTGCGTCCCCCCGCACTTCCTTGAAGCTGACTAGCTCGTCGGCAAACACGAGTTCACGCATTCCCAGGTCCTCCTCAATGAGCCACAAGACACCCTGGGCGCGAAGAACCTGTTCGATGCATCCAGTCCGACGTCGTCCATCGAGCCAATGAAGCTCGACAATGTCATCCTTCAGCTCCCAAAGCCTTGCGAAGGCAGGGTCGTCATACTTGATATGTGTCACGTAGGGGTTGCTGTGCATAGGGCTTTACCTCGTACTTGGAGACATCATGGTTTGGTTGCCCGGACCAAGGTTGGCATCGGGAGGCATATACGGTAGCGGCCGCGGATGTCGAGCAAGGCCCTGCGCAGCCTCCCTGGTGCGACAGTCCCACCCTTTTTGTTGACACCGTGTGTCAACGCGGCCAAGACGACTCTATTGATTTTGGACACCGAAGGAGACGCACCCATGACCTTCTGGGATGACACCGAAATCATCAGCGTTTATCCATCATCAGATACCCGCACCAACCAGCGACAAAGGAAGGTGCCAACCAAATGGCCGACTATTACTGGTACCCCGGTCGTCCACCGGCGAGGGCACGGCGACAGAGAAGGGACCGGCTTCAGCCGTGCACCGGCACCGCGAGCAGGTCCTTGAGTCCGACCGATACGTCAGCGAGCGCATTACTGGATCCCTCGTACCGCGACCCGACGACGATCTTCCCGTGTGCAAAATCCTTCACAAAATTGATCGCATCGATCGCGATGATCTGTGACTCCTTGAGGTACACCACGCTGAAGCGACCATCAGCAGGATTGCCACGAACCACGAGATCGTCGTACCCGGTGAGAAGCCCGACCGTCTGAAGCCTCTCCTCGAACTGGTGCGACCAGAACCAGGGCTTCGGGGCATACACCTGCGGCGATCCTAGGATGGCGCCCGCCACGGACTTCGCCTGATCGGCGGCGTTTTGCACCGACTCGAGTCGCACTCGCGCACCGCCGTATAGCGGGATCGGGAAGCTCGCGCAGTCACCGATCGCGTACACGTCTGAGAGCGATGTGCGGCCGAATTCGTCCACTTCGATGCCATTTCCGATGACGGCGCCGGCTGTCGCCATGGCATCGATGTTCGGGATCAGCCCGACACCGACGATAACGATGTCCGCTGGAAGAACCTCGCCGCTGCTCAACCGGACGGCCGTGGTATGCCCGGCCTCGCCGATGATCTCCTCGACCCCCGTGCCGAGGCGGAAGTCGACGCCGTGCGCCCGGTGACGGTCTATGAAGTAATCGGCGACAACGGGGCTGGTGACCCTCGCGAGCAGGCGATCTGCGACTTCGATGACCGTGACCGTCAGGCCGAGGTTCCTGAGCGCAGCCGCTGTTTCCAGGCCGATGTAGCCGCCGCCGATGATGACGGCCGCTTCAGCCTTGGCCGCCTCGTCGCGCACCCGTTGTGCGTCTTCAAGGCGGCGGACCGTGTGAACTCCGGCCAGGTCCGCGCCGGGAACCGATAACCGTCGTGCGTCACCCCCCGCGGCCCAAATGAGCACCCCGTACTCGTAGAGCTCACCCTCCGCCGTCTCGACCAGGTGCTGTTTCGGATGAACTGCGACGACCGTGACCCCGCGAATGAGCTCCAGGCCCGGCTTCTGCCAGAACTCAGGTGACCGAAGGAGGAAGTCATCGTCAGCCAAACCCTCGTCGAGGTACCCCTTGGAAAGGGACGGGCGGTCGTACGGCAGGACCGCCTCGGCGCTCAAGACGGCGATTCCCCCCTCAAAGCCACCGGAGCTCAGCGCCGCTGCCGCCTGCACGCCGGCATGACCGCCGCCGACGATCACGGTGCCGTAGCGCGCCTTGACCTCGCCGATCATGCGGATTCCTTCACCGTCTCGTCGGCCTGGATCAGGGTGAGCGCCTTGACCGGGCAGGACTGCACCGCTTCACGCAGCTCGTCGAGGCTTGTGCCGGGAATTCGATCCTCGTGAATGACGAGTTCGCTGTCCTCATCCAGCTCGAAGACGGACGAGGCCGTCTCGCAGACACCCAGGCTGACGCACTTCGAACGATCGACATTAACTTTCATAGCTCTTCTCCGTTGAAATCACTAACCCACTGGTCCTAATGATTGGGCACACCATCGTGGCCCGTTCCGGTGCACCTGCTTACCGCACGTTTCGGGCAGCTTCGAGCAGCCGTTCGCGGGCACGCTCCACCGTCGCGACGTCGGTCCCCGGGCGGAATCCACGCAGCACAAGGTGCAGCGTCGGGGAACCGTCCTCACGAAGCACGGGAGCCGTGATCGAACGCACCGAATCGACACTCTGTGCGTCGAGCGGTCGAACGTTGCCGAGATCCGCGGTCAGCTCCCGCCCCGCGTCGACCAGCTCGCGTTCGAGCGTAGGAGTCGAACCGATTTCGGCGATATCCTCCAGAACCCTGCCAACCGTGTTCATTGGGTCGTTCGCGTACGATACCGTCCACCCTTGTTCGCGGATGCGATCGAGCTGAGCCTCGAGCACGGCACGCTGGTCGTCGGAGACTCCTCCGGGGAGCGCGCCATACCACGCGTCGCGCACCTCACGATTGCCCCACGCTGCGAAGCTGATTCCGAAGGGCGGGCAGAAGGGCAGGATCATGCCGACTCGATCGGCCGGTCCGGTGTATCCGGTGGTCATGACGACGACCAGCTCGTCGCGCTCATGCGCGAACACCCTGCCTTCGACGCCGAACTCAGCTGAGATCTGCTCAAGCTCGGGCCTGAGAGCCTCGGCAAGCCGCGCTGATTCATTCAGGCTCCCGCTAGTGGCCAGGACAAGCGAGCGCAGAGTGAACGTGCCGTAACCACCTTGGAAGAACACCAGTGGGAAGCCCGCGGTTTGCGTCTGCAGATCCAGGACGCGCCCGATGACGATGTCGTGGTCGCCCGCTTCATGGATCTGGACGATTTCGCAGTCGATCCAGGCGAGGCTTCCCTCGATGATCGGGGAGTCCGTCTGTGGCGCCGGACGCCAGTCGATCGTCGCGAAGCGGTCGACTCCCCGCGTTGCGAAGGTTCGACTGACTTCCTTCTGATTACTCGAGAGGATATTCGCGCAGAATCTGCCTGCCTGGCGGATATGCGGGAATGTCGATGACGAGCGGTCTGGAAGAAATGCCACCAGTGGCGGGTCGAGAGACACCGACGTGAATGACCCGAGGGTCATGCCGACAGGAGAGCCGTCCACCGCAGAGCGCGAAGTGATTGCCACGACGCCCGTGGGCAACTGGCCCAAGACATTTCGGAAGTGACGTGCCTCTACGGCGTCCAACTGTTGAGCTGACATGAGAGTGACCTCCTGGGATCAAGATGAGGCGAGGATGCGGTTCTGGGCGAACCGGGTATCGATCTCGCCCTGGGCAGGACGACGGAAACTATCCGGAATATGTCCGTCCAGATCGGCCTTGATCAGCAGCGCGAGGCGTTCAGACTGCGGCCGGGCACTGTTGATACCCGCACCGTTCAACCAGAGGCCACGCTGCCCGCTCTGCCCCCAGAAGCCGCGCCACTCCCCGATCTCGTCAAGCACGCCGACCTCGCCGAGCTTCGCAGCCACCTCCGCACCAAATTGCTCGACCAACTCGACCCTGCGCCCCTCATAGCCGGTTGCGAACACGAACAGCTCCGCCTCGACGACCGTCCCGTCATCCAGCTCGACACCGTTGCGCACAACCCGCACGATCCGGTCGGACTGCAGCACATCGATCTTGCCCTCGATGATCCGCTGCGAGGTTCCCTTGTTCAGGTAATACCCGCCGCCGCGGGTCCAGTACAGACCCAGCCAGCCCATTCCGTTCGGGCCATCCCACAGCTTCACACCCGCCTGCTCGAGACCCTCCAGCAACTCCCGGTCCATCTCGATCATCTTCTTGTGGCTACGCTGGGCGTTCTGCACCCGCAGCGGATAGATCCAGCCCATGCTGTACCGGATATCGACCAGGTCCGTCGGCTGTTCCGGATCGAGGAAGCCGCTGTACACCATCTGGTTCGCCGTCTCCAGCTCCGTCACGATCACCGGACCGCGCTGCACGATGGTTACGGGCATGCCGTTCTTCGACAGATCCTCGGCCACATCGTTCCCGCTCGTGGCGACGCCGAACACGATCGCCCGCTTCGCGTCATAATCGGCCGCGCGGCGGTACTGCTCGGAATGGATCGTCGTGCCCTCGTAGTCCTCCAGCCCGGGAATCGTCGGCAAATGCCGCTTCCCGCCGAATCCGCCGGTGCAATGCACGATGTGCTTCGGGTGCAGCACCCGAACGCTGCCGTCCTCCCGCTCCACCGTCGCGGTCCACTCATGCTTGACATCGTCATACACCGCATTGACGAACTTCGTCGACAACCACACATCGAGATCCAGGTACCGCTGATAGATCTCCAGCCAATCCCCCAGCACATCCTTCGGCAGATACTCCGGGTAATGATCCGGGAACGGCAGGAACGGGAAATCATTCATCTCGATCGGGTTATGCAGGAACAACGAGTCGTACCGGTTCCGCCAGTTATCCCCCACCCGTGGATGCTTCTCGATGATCAACGCGTCCACACCCAACCGCTTCAGATGCGCCGACAGGATCAGGCCCGCCTGACCGCCGCCGATGACCAGCACTTCCGGATCACGGTCCACATACTCCAGATCACGAGCCCGACGATCCTGCCAATGCTCATCAGGCCTTCTGGGCTCGAACCCGATCCCACGCGGATACCGCACCGGCGGCTCCACGCCCTTCACTGCCTCGATCCGCGTGAACAACGCGAACACGTCAAACCCATAGGGGGACTCCGAATTCAGCACCGCATGGAAAAACGCCGTCCCGGACGCTGCGTCCGTCTCGAAATCCGCGAATGCCTCCAGGCGCTCGTCCGCACCCTCGCCCACAAGCCGAGGACCCGGCCAGCGCCGCGACAACACAAATCCCCGCGGATGATTCACCTCCGTGATCTCCATCAGCGCCGACACCGTCGCGTCACGACCATGGAACTGCAGATAATCCCACGTCAAGACACCGTTATCCCGCAAGTAAGACACCTCAGCGAACAGGCCCTCCAACCCCTCACGAGAACCTGCCGCCAACACCGCCTCAAAATCACGGAACCAACGCTGAACACCGTCAATAACCACATCACTCACCATCGAGCACCCACTCCCTCACAGATTTTTCAGAACCACGAACATGAAACGTATGCCACCAGTGCGGCAGCGCCGGGCATCCAGATACCGCCACCGGACAACGCGGTCGATCCGCCAAACTTGGCGGAATTCTCGACCACGAGCGTGCGAAGTCCACGCGATTTCGCGGCCGGTGCCGCGGTCATCCCGCCGACGCCTGACCCCACCACGAGCAAATCGACGTCCAATGCCATGCTTTACCTCCAAACGGTCAGCAGCCCGGCGGTCCGACGCTGCATGACCCCACGCCAACGTTGGCGACGGGCTGCATTGGACCACCACGTCCATGCATTTATTGCACGATACCGTATCCGCGCCATCGGCGCGACCATATTTCGTGATCCCGGCCACGCCGTCGTACCCAGGGCCGGGATCCCCGAAAACCGTCTTAGTACTTGAGGCCGGCCGATGGCGTCGTGGCCCGGCCGCGGCTGCCTGGCGTTATATCGATTGCCTCGCCGTACCACGTCATTCCGTGCGGGATGTTCTCGGGTTCCCAGAGAACCGCTTCCCAGTCGGGATCGAAGATCTGGTACCCGCCCGAGTAGAGCTCGATGCGATGTCCCGACCCGGGGTCATGCACGTAGAGATACATTGCCTGGCCGACGCCGTGTTTGCCGGGACCCACACCCCATTCGATGTCAAGGTCGCGGATCCGATCGGCGGCCGTGAGCATGTCGTGGTAGTTCTCGAGGTTGAACGCGACGTGGTGCATCTGCGCCAGCTTCTCGTCACGGTTGATCCCCAGCGCCACGTCGTGCATCTGCGTCGTCGCTGACATCCAGGAGGCCATGATCGTGGTTGGATGATCGGGCATCATGATGTACTCGCGCCGCTTGAGCCCCATGTTCTCCTGCAGCCAGGCTTCGGTCTGATTCATCGTGCCGGGGCTGGTCTGAATGTTGAAGTGGTCGACCCGGCGCACACCCAGTCCCCGCCGTTTCGAGCTGTTGGTGGGGATCCGCGAGCGCATCTCCTCGGGAGCGAGCGGCTTCTCGATGTCGTAGTAGAACTCGAACGGGTGCTCGCTGAAAGGCATGAGGAACCGGATTGCCGTGCCCCTCCCGGCCTCGCTGCCGGAGGGGAGCTCGAGCACCTCGATCTCCTGCTTCTGGAGTTCGGCTGCGAACAGTTCGACATCCTGAGGCCGCTGCACGCGGAAGCTGTAGGCGTTGACGTTCGCTACGTCCTGCTGGGTGAGGACGAGTGAGTGATGGACGAGCTCCTGGTATCCCCGCAGATAGGCCACACCGTCCTCCTGGTGAACGACCTCCATACCGAGCAGGTCGCGAAAGAACCCCAGCGACTTTTCGAGATCGAGGGTACCGAGGTGGATACTTCCTGCATATGCGATCCGGGGGCCCGGGTCGTACTGATCACGCCAATTCATTGCGTGTTTCTCCTTCATTGTTCTCCTGCGCCAGCAGGAATGTCAGTTGGCCTGCGTCTGCAGATTCAGGGCGATGTCGACGAGCATGTCCTCCTGCCCGCCGACGAGCTTGCGCCTGCCGGCCTCGATGAGGATCGCGCGCGCGTCGACTCCGTACAGGCGCGATGCATTCTCTGCGTGCCTGAGGAAACTTCCGTAGACGCCCGCATATCCGATCGTGAGCGTCTCGCGGTCGACGCGGACCGGGCGGTCCTGGAGCGGGCGGGCGAGGTCATCGGCCGCGTCCTCGAGCGCGTCCAGGTCGCAGCCGGTCTCCCAGCCGAGCAGATTCATGACCGCGACAAGCGGCTCGATCGGCGCGTTCCCGGCTGCGGCGCCCTGCCCGGCGAGCGAGGCGTCGACGCGGTATGCCCCTTCCTCGACAGCGGCAATGGAGTTGGCCACCGCGAGTGAGAGATTCTCGTGGGCGTGGATGCCGATCTGCGTGTCCGGCTCGAGCACGTCCCGGTATGCGCGCACGCGCTCCCGCACCTCGCCTGTGGTGAGCCGGCCCGACGAGTCGGTGATGTAGACGCAATGCGCGCCATACGATTCCATCAGCTTGGCTTGTTTGGCGAGTTCGGCGGCCGGAATCATGTGCGCCATCATGAGGAAGCCTGAGACGTCCATACCGATCTTGCGCGCTTCCGCGATGTGCTGGTGGGCGACGTCGGCTTCTGTGCAGTGCGTCGCGACTCGGACGGAGCGCACACCGAGGTCGTACGCCCTGTGCAGCTCTTTAATCGTCCCGACGCCGGGAAGCAGCAGTGTTGTCACGACTGCGTTCTTCACGTTGGCGACCACCGCTTCGATCCACTCCCAGTCGGTGTTGCTGCCGGGCCCGTAGTTCAGGCTGGCGCCGGCGAGACCGTCGCCGTGCGACACCTCGATCGCGGCAACGCCCGCAGCGTCCAGCGCCGCACTGATCTTCCCGACGTTCTCCGGGGTGATGCGGTGACGCAGCGCGTGCATGCCGTCCCGAAGCGTGACGTCCTGGATGTATACCTTCGCCGTCATCGGGCCACCGCCTTCGCCTGCTCTGCAATCCGCTCCGCAACGCGCGCTGCTGCGGATGTCATAATGTCGAGATTCCCGGCATACGCGGGCAGGTAATGCGCAGCGCCCTCGACTTCCAGGAAGACCGTCACCCGCGTGTCGACCGGAGCAGAGCCCTCGGGCAGGAGGGCCACGACCTCGGCAGGATCGGCGGGGGTGAACTGCACCTCCTGCACGAGACGGTACCCGGGCACATATGTCGCCACCTCGGCGATCATGTCGGCGATGGAGCTGCGGACCGCATCGTGATCGGCCTTGCCGATGAGGGCATAGACCGTGTCCCGCATGATGAGCGGCGGCTCGGCGGGATTGAGGATGATGATGGCTTTGCCGCGCTTGGCGCCGCCGACCTGCTCGATGGCGTGCGCCGTTGTCTCCGTAAACTCATCGATATTCGCCCGCGTCCCGGGACCGGCGGACCTCGACGAGACGGATGCGACGATCTCCGCGTAGGGGACGTCCGTGACTCGCGAGATGGCGGCGACGATCGGGATCGTGGCCTGCCCGCCGCAGGTAACCATATTGATGTTCGGAGCATCGAGATGCTCCTCGAAGTTCACCGGGGGAATCACGAACGGGCCGATTGCCGCCGGTGTCAGGTCGATGAGTCGAACACCGTGCGGTGCCAGGAGTTCGGCGTTGGCGATGTGGGCGCCTGCGCTCGTGGCGTCCATCACGATCTCGACCTCGCCGAACTCCGGCATCTCGATCAGTCCGGCGACGCCCTCGTGGGTCGTGGGGATGCCGAGGCGTCGCGCGCGTGCAAGGCCGTCCGAACTCTCATCGATGCCGACCATCGCCGCAACGCGGAGATTCTCCGAGCCTCGGATGATCTTGAACATGAGGTCGGTCCCGATGTTTCCGGAGCCGACGATCGCGACCCCTGTCTTGTCGCTCATTCCGCTGATTCCTTTCGTGAAAATCGAGCTGTGACGGTGCCCAGTGGCGGGATGTCGGCGATGAAGACATCCCCGGGTGAGACCGGCACCATCGGCCCCAGTGCCCCCGAGAGCACGATGTCGCCTGCCATGAGTGGGGTGCCGAGGTCGATCATCGTCTCGGCCAGCCACGCCACCGCATTCAGCGGATCGCCCAGGCAGGCCCGCCCGTCGCCCGTCGACACGACGTCGCCATTGCGCAGCATCCGCATTGACACCCCAGCCGGTTCGAGGGCGTCCAGGGGCACCCCGTGCGCGCCGAGGACGAACACACCCGACGAGGCGTTGTCGGCGACGGTGTCGGTGATCTTGATGTTCCAGTCCGCGACCCTGCTGTCGACGACCTCGATTGCAGGGAACTGCAGAGCGATCGCATCGCGGATCGTATCGCGGTCGGAGGCATCTGTGATGTCCTTCGACAGAAGAAACGCGATCTCCGCCTCGGCCTTCGGCTGAAGGAGGAACCGGAACGGAATCTCCTCGTCGTCTTTGAATTGCATGTCGTCAAAGAGGACCCCGAAGTCGGGCCGGTCCACCCCGACCTGTGTCTGAATCGCTTCGGAGGTGAGCCCGATCTTCTTACCGATGAGACGAGCACCGCGAACGATCCGACGCTCGGTCACGAGGCTTTGCGTACGGTACGCCGCATTGATGTCGGTGAGACCGATCAGGTCGTTGACCGGCGCGCAGGGCGTACCGGATGCCGTCGCCGCCTCGAGCCGGTCAGCTGCCCGCATGATTGCATCTGTCCTGCTCGCCATCAACCCCTCCCGAGGAACTCGAGCGCAAGCTCATCGAAGCGCCGCTGCTGCTCCCACTGCGGCCAGTGACCCGCGTTCTCGATCAGCTGGAATTCGCCGTTGGGGATTTTCTCTGCCATATCGAGCCCGGCCTTGGCCGGACCTGACGGGTCGTCGCTGGTCCAGATCACCATTGTCGGTGCGGCGATCAAAGCGAGTTCTTCGTCAGTGACAAGGTTGCGCTGCCGGATTTCGGGGGTCTGCATACAGAGGATGTGCGCCATCGACACCGCGAAGCCCGGACGACTGTATATGCCCTGCCGAACCCGGACCAGCTCATCGGTCACCGTCGCCGGGTCGGCCATCAGCCATTCGAGGCGGGCGCGGATCCGCTCATCGCTCGGGTCATCGGCCGCAGCCTGGCTCAGCGAACGAATACTTTCCATGACCTCGGGTCGTGCCATCGTGCCGCCCGGAGTGTTCAGGATGAGCTTCCCGACCCGTTCGGGATACTTCGCCGCGAATTTGACCGCGACCCACCCGCCGAGTGACTCCCCGCTCAGGTGGGCGCGCTCGATGCCGAGTGCGTCCATGAACCCGGTCAGGTGATCTATGTAGTCGTCGATCTCGAGGTCCACGGTCGTGGTCGTGGTCCAGCCGTGGCCCGGGAAGTCGTAGAGGATCACACGGTAATGCTCGCCAAGCGCCCGGAGGTTCTTGAGGAAAGCCTCAAGATGCCCACCGGTTCCGTGCATGATGATGAACGGGTCGCCGCTGCCATGCTCGAGCACCCGCGTCGACCATGAGCCGACCTGAACATGGCGGATCGAGTAGTCGAGACCCTCGAGTTCGGTCCAAAGTGTCATAACGTCTCCTTTCGATACTCAGTCGGCCGAGCGCTTCGAGAACCCGAGTCGCTGCCGCAGCGTTCCGGCCTCACTCGAGTCGGGAGCGACGAGACCACGCTTTCGCAGCTCGGGAACAACGAGCCTCGTGAAGTCCTCGAAGGCTCCCGGCATGAACGTCGGCTGGATGACGAATCCGTCGCACGCACGGCTGGTGAACCACTCCTCCATCTGGTCGGCGACCTGCGTCGGGCTGCCCACCATGCGGTACGTTCCACCGCGCGCCTGTGCCTTCGCGAGGTCCATGATCGTCGCGTTCTCACCGAACGCCCGCTTGGCCCTCGTCACCGCATTCGCAAAAAGACCTGTGCTGCCGGTCACATTGGCGAGGATCTCGTCCAGGATCGGTTCGTCCTGAGGGTAAGCCGACAGGTCGACGTTCGCGCTTTCAGAGATCATCACGAGCTGCTCGCCCGGATCGGTGTTGTCGTCGTAGATCTTCTGCTTGAGCAGCGCCACCTCCTCGGTCTCACCGACGATGGGAAGAACCGACGGAAGCAGCCTGGCTGCACCCTCGGAACGGCCGTATCCCTTCAGTGCCTCCTGGTGCTTGGCGTAGTGGTTCCGCGCGCCGTCGGCGTCGACCGGTGCGGTGAACACCAGGTCCGCCCAGCGGGCCGCAAACTGCTGGCCGCGCCCGGACTGGCCCGCCTGCAGCAGCAGCGGCCAGTCCTGCGGCGGCCGGGGCACCGTCAAGGGCCCCTTCGAGGAGAGGAACTTCCCCCGGAAGTTGAGCTCGTGCACCTTGTCCGGATCGGCGAACGTGCGTGACTCACGGTCGAGGATCACGGCGTCGGGGCCCCAGGACTCCCAGAGGCCGGTCACGATCTCAAGGAACTCGTCTGCGCGGTCGTATCGCATCTCAGGGTCCATGTATTCGGTGCCAAAGTTCTCGGCCTCGTCCGCATTGAGCGAGGTAACGATGTTCCAGATGGCCCGGCCCTGGGACATGTAATCGAGCGTCCCAAATGCGCGCGCGACGTGGTAGGGCGCGTAGTACGTGGTTGAGTACGTCGCCCCGAGCCCGAGCGTCGAGGTCTGACCAGCGAGCAGGCTCATGATCACCAGCGGATCGAGCTTGACCACTCTCGATCCGCGGCGCACGGCTTCCGCCGGGCTATTGCCGTACGTCGTCGGCATCGCGAGGCGATCGTCGATAAACATGGCATCGAAGCCGCCACGCTCAAGAGTGCGCGCGATGCCGACGTAGTAATCAGGATCGAGGATCCTCGGATCCGTCGCAAGATGCGTCCACCCACCCATCGATGCCTGGACTGTGGATGCGGAAACGAACGCGACTAGGTTCATCGTCCGGTCTGTCATTGAAAGGTTCCTCACTCTATGTCGGTCTGGAAATCTGTTCGTCCGTGATGCCACCTCAGGTGAGCGCCGGACTGGCCTGCAGCGCATCGATCTCGGCCTGCGACATCCCCAGCTCGCTGAGGATCTCCTCGTTGTGCGCGCCCAGCTCGGGAGCTGCGTTACCTCGCCGCTTCACGTCGTACCTGCCGAAGGCGACCGGGAAGCTTGGCATGGCGATCTCGCCGAGCTCCGGATGCTGGATCGGCACGACGTAGTCGTTCGCCAGCGCCTGCGGGTCGGTCAGCACGTCCTGCCATGTCTGGACCGGAGCGAACATGATGCCCTTGGGGACGAAGACCTTATCGACCCACTCTGAAGCGGTCTTCGTGCGGAAGATGGGGGCCAGTTCGTCGTAGGTCCGCTCCAGCGCGTCAAGATCGGTCAGATCGAGTCCATCGCCGATCAGGTCGGGACGCCCGAGGGTCTGGCAGAAGTGCGCCCAAGGCTTAGTACCGGGATTGGTTCCAACGATCCAACGGCCGTCCGCGCACTCGAAGATGCTGAGCATCGGTGACTTGCGTTTTCGGTCGTAGCGGAGGTCGGGGAGGGTCCCAAGCGCGGAAGTTGCGGCGAGCCACCCGTGGAACAGCCACGCACCGGCTCCGTACAGGGAAACATGCACATCGGTGCCACCGTGACCGCGCTCCCGCCCCAGCAGCGCCGTGATTGCCGCATTCGCAGCCATGGTTGCTGCCAGGTGGTCCACGGTCAGACCCGGCAGCGGAACAGGGCTCTCGCCGGCCATCGCCCACATGATTCCCGAGCCGGCCTGACCGAGCGTGTCGAAGGCGCCGTGATCAGCACGGTCCCCCCGTGAGCCGAAGCCGGTGACATTCACATGCACCAGGTCCGGATTCAGCGACGCCAGCGTCTCATAGTTGATTCCGAGCTTGCGCTTGGTCGGCGGACGCAGGTTCGTGAGGAACACGTCTGCGCTACTTACCAGCCGTTGCAGGACGTCGCGGCCGGCGTCCGAAGCGATGTCCAGGCAAAGACTGCGTTTGCTGTGATTGGAGATGTCAAACAGGAGATTCCAATCATCGTCCCGGTCGATGTCCCGTGTGCGCAGCACCGTCGATCCCAGCCAGGTCCGCTCGGGGTCGCCACCCGGCGCTTCAATCTTGATGACGTCGGCGCCCAGATCCCCGAGGATCGCACCGGCACCCGGTCCCGCATGCCACACGCCGACATCGATGACCCGGATTCCCTCCAAAGGTCTTGCCATCACTTCATCACCTCTCGCTCAACCATTTCCGTCACTGCAATGACCTCAGCGATCAACAACTCGTCGACATCCAGGCCGACTGCACTGAGGACCTCCCTCGTATGCTCGCCCGGCAAAGGCGACGAACCGATCGCCGGGGGAGCCGGGCTGTACCCGCCGATTCGTGGCGCTATGCCCGGCTGCACACCGGCATCCGACCGCACGATGGTGCCGCGAGCGAGAACGTGCTCATTCGAATCAGACGAGGTCAAGGTCTCCACCGGCACGACGCACGCGTCGGTTCCGTTGAAGACCGCCATCCAGTCGTCGAGCGGTTTCATACGGATCCGATTCGCGATCACCTCGCGCATCGTGTGCCAGGTCGTGCGGTCGTACTGACTCGCCGGGTCGATACCGACTCCGCTGATCCGCACGAACTCCTGGAAGAACTTCGGCTCAAGTGGAGCAACCGCTAGGTATCGCTCGTCTTGCGTCGCGTAGACCGAATAGAACGGTGCACCTCCGTCGAGCAGGTTCGAGCCCCGCTCATCGACCCAGCGACCACCGTTGAGCATGGTAAACGTGCCGGCGAGCAGACTCGCCGCGCCGTCGACCATCGCGACGTCGACGACGTCCCCGACCCCGGTTGCGCGTGCCTTCAGAAGCGCGGCAAGCACGCCGATCACGAGAAATGTACCACCGCCGCCGAAGTCACCGCCGATGTTGAGCGGGATCTGTGGAGGACCACCCTTGCTGCCGACTGAGTGCAGAAGTCCCGTGACCGCGATATACCCAAGATCATGGCCGGCGGTCGCCGCATACGGCCCCTCCTGGCCCCATCCCGTCATCCGGGCATACACCAGCGAGGAATTCCAGCCCTGCACGGTGTCAGGGCCGAGGCCGAGCCGCTCCATCACCCCCGGCCGGAACGGATCCACGAGCACGTCCGCGTCTTCCACCAGTCGACGCACCACATCGAGTGCCGAAGAATTCTGCAGATCGATGGCGACGGATCGCTTGCCTCGGTTCAGGATGCTGCGCTTTTCCCCCGGCCCTGCATCCCGACGGTCGATGCGAATCACATCCGCTCCCAGGTCGGCGAGCAGCATGCACCCGTACGGCCCTGGCCCGACCCCTCCGAACTCGAGTACGCGGACTCCGGCGAGTGCGCCGGTCATCTCCATCGACGCGCTCATTTCGCACCTCCGTGCTCTACACCGGGCCACGTGGCGTAGTCGGGCAGGCCGCGAACAGAGTCGTCAGCCGTCGCATGAAGCTGTTCTATCGGCCACGGGTGCGTGAGTATCCGCGGGAGGTTCAATTCAATGCCGCGGACCGTGATCCATCCGACCGCGTCCTCCGTCGTGAGGATGCCGGTGCGGACCTTGCCCGGGTGCAACGTGGAGACGCCGATGCCCTTGTCGGCGAGCTCGCCGCGAAGGGTATGCGACGCGGCATCGACCGCGGCCTTCGACGCCGCGTACGCTCCCACGCCCGTGACGCCAGCACTCATTCCGGATGATATTTGCATTTTGTCCTCTCAGCACCGCGTAAACGGTTGCGATCGGCGAGTCCTAGCCTCGGCGAAGAGGTCATCGTGGATGGCGTGCCCGTGTACCGCCCGAATGCCGGGCTTGGTGATGTTCGCGATCAACACGCTCTCCTCCTTGAGATTGGTTCAGGCCGCTCGGGGACGCATCATGCGATCTGGCTCACTAATTTGACCCCAGCTTAGTACACAATGTGCATGATCTTCATCCTCTATGTGCATGCTACTCCATATTTCTCTGTGCGAGGAACCGGAATCCTGCACCCACAGGACTGAGGTCCACGTGGCCGAGCGCCGGGGTATGCCTGCCGGCTCACGCCCCAGCTGTCACTGCCTTAAGTGCGCGGGCACACCTGGTGTCTATGATCCTGTCGGGTTCGGGAGAGCCCCTTGTAATTGAGAGAGTGACGTCCAGGAAAGTTCAGCGCCATGTCGGGTAACAACGCACCCGGACATTACATTTGGACGTGCTCATCGCACGCGATCGACTGCGCTTCCGTGACAAGCTCGAAATAAGAACGTCGCGGGTCGCTGACGCCGTCCCAGGAGTCCGTCGCGTCCTTCATCTGTTCGACGATGTCTCGCCACGGCGTGCGCTGTGATAGCTCGATCCAGCACCCGAACGTCGACCGCACATTGAGGTAGGCGAAGCGCCCGCCACCCGGCGGGTCCGCGATGAGCCCGACGGAGGCGCCTCCCGCGAGGAAATTCGCCATGGTGGCGTCGAAATCCTCGGTCTCGATCATGAAGTGGTGGAAATACCCCGCCGGCGGGATCTCCACGTCAGGGGTGCCCCACTCCGTCCACGGTGATGGCGCATCGTTGAGGGGGCGGATGACCTCGAACTGCACATTCCCGATGTACCCCATGGCGGTCTCGAGCTTACCGTCGGTGGGCTGCCCACGGTAGATCTGGTTCTCCGGTTGGACGACTGCGGTTTACACGGGCCCGAGCCCGGCGTGGCGCTGCCAGAATCCGACCGTCGCGTCCCAGTTCTCGGCATCGCAGAAGTAGGCCATCTGTCGGATGTTGCTCGGGATCATGACGTGCTCCTTCAGAGTGGGGGCCAGCGCCGTCTCGTTACCAGGCCGCAGAGCCGCGGCTTAACCGCCGCCCCTGGTCGAGCGCATTGATCCGTCCGATATCGGCGGGGTGAGCTCGAAATCGAAGATCTGGAAGTTGGCTTGGATGTGTGCGAACGTCGCGGATTTCGGGAAGACGATCCGCCCCTGCTCAATGTGCCAACGGAGAACGACCTGCGCGATCGACTTGCCGTGTGATTCGGTGATGGCTCCCAGATGAGGCAGCGAGGCGCGATCTACCTTGCCCTGCGCCAGTGGCGCCTACGCCTGCACCCGGACACCGAGCCCCTCCAGGTATGTCCGCAGCTCCCGCTGCTGGAACAGCGGATGGAGCTCGACCTGGTCAACGGTCGGCAGGATCGTCCCCGACCGGCGGATCAGCTCGAGGTCGTTGATACGGAAGTTGGCCACGCCGATGGTGCGGGCCTTTCCGCTCTCGGCAACCTCCTCCATGGACGCCCAGGTGTCCTGAATCAGACCGAGGCCAGGATGTGACCAGTGGATCAGGAAAAGGTCGACATAGTCCAGCCCTAGGCGGTCGAGGCTGTCGTCGCGGGGCACCCCGCTCGTGGCGACCGCACGGCCCAGCCCCTCCTCGTTGCCATAGATCGGAGCGCAGTCGAAGTGGCGGTACCCGACTTCGATCGCCTGCTCGATCGCTCGCGTGCTCGTGTCAATACCCGCAAAATCGAATGGCCCGAGTTTAGGGGATCGCCGGCACACCGCCGAAACTGGTATCGAGACCGCCTTGTTTCATCCGCCCGGACCCCTCAGAACACCGCAATCGGATTAACCGGGGAAGAGGTGCCCCCGTTCAGCACCAGCGGCGCCGTGAACAGCATGAACTCGTCGCGGTCCTCGTCGCGGCAGGCGAGCGCCAGCGGCTCGAGCAGCGCGTTGTCGAGGACCGCCAATCCGTACGAAGCGATCGCCCCGTGAATGGTCCATGTGACGTCGTAGCCGTACGGCTTCGCGTCGAGCATGTCCCAGACGAGCACCCCGACGTCGTGCCGGCGAATGAACGGAAGGCAGGAGGCGTGCAGGCCGGGGCTCTCTCTGATGCCCTCGGCATTGGTGTAGTGACCGTATGGGCGGTCGGGGTGCGCCTGCTGCCATGCCTCGCGGCCGCTGTACACCACAAGCGCATCGCCGGGGCGCAGTTCGATCCCCCGCTTCTCGAGGATCTCCTCGAGTTCGCCGCCGTGCACCGGCTCGTCCTGCTCGACGTAGTCAGTACCTCGATGGCGTGGAACGTCGAGGATGACTCCCCGCGTCATAATTCCGTCGGACCACGCGTCGATCGATCCGAAGTTGGCGCCTCCGATCTCGACGGTCTCCTCGGGCACACGGCCGTTGTACATGCCGTCCTCATCCCAGATGTGGCACAGCGCGTCGAGATGCGTCGTTGCATGACCGTGGGGCGCCAAGCCGAAATAATCGCCGGCGTACCCACCCCTGTGGATCGGACTGCGCGTCCAGGAATGCACGGCCGGCTGCGGATTCCCCGGGCCCGGCGTCGTCGCGATTGGCCGCGAGAGAGACACCGTACGCCCGCTGCGCACGAGTTGCGCTGCTTCGACTCGCTTTGCCGGGGTGATTAGATTGATCGTACCCCGCTCGTCGTCCTCGCCCCAGCGTCCCCAGTTACGCTCGAGGTCGAGGTAGCCACGCACCTCTTCGAAGGTTGGCAGTTTCCTGGCCATGAAGTGACTCCTTTGACGCTTAGATCCGCTTGGATCACCGTATCCAAGCACTTAGTACATACCTTACAATTTCCGGCGTGCTCGTCCAGCGGAATTTCCGCTGAGCCCGGCAAGCCCGACAGCGATCAGCGAGAGAGCCGCGCTGACGACCACTCCGAACGTGACTTCGGCCTTGCCGATCGGTGCAATCAGGTCGGCGACCACCGCGGAGATAGCCTAGCTGGCCGCAAGGCAGGGCATCGCGGTGAGCACGCCGATCGTCCGGGCGGCACGCGCGAGCACGACGCCGATGATGAGCCCGAGGATGCTGCCGATCGGAGCCCATCAGGGCACCGCACCGAAATCAAACGGCGCGGTGAATGCACTGATGGCCACGGCGACCAAGGGGGGCGAGGCTCGCGATGGCGAAGTTGAGGACTGTCATCGCCGGCCACTCTCCGGTGACGATGACCGCCCAGCAGGCTGCTGGAATGCCGCGAGCACCCCGGCGACGACGACGAGCGGGACGAGGAGGAGGTTCTCCAACTCGAAGCGTCCGATACCGGCAACGATCGTTGCAGCGAACGCCGTGGCGATCCCGGCGACCCTCACGACGGTCGTGGCTCGTCGGCCACCCGGTCCGATCCCGCTCGCATCAGCGGCAACCGAGCCTGCCAGCTGCCCGAGCGTCAGTGCGACCGAGAGCGTGACGAGGCCCAACGCCGGCGCAGCTGACACCATCAGAAGGACCGCGACGAAACCCATCAGTCCGCCCAGGAACCACCACCAGCGAATTTCCGAACGTCGCTGCCGGAGGTTCCGCACGGCACGAGGAAACGACCCCAGCGCCAGCGCAAGCGCAAGGCCGAGGACGAGAGCACTGCCTTGATTGATCGCCGTCGCCGGCAGCGCCGAATTCGTCGCGATGCTCACGCTCGCATTCACGGCTGTCTGCACCGTGACCGCAGCGCCGCAGACAAACACCACGGCAATCGAGAGGACGCCCGAGCGCGACACACGTCTCGGATGCACGGGCGCGGCCGATCGGACACATGTATGCAGATAGAATGTAGCTGACCGGGGCCGATGCGGCGTCCCCAGTGGCCACCCCGATCGTCCGCCCTCAGGTTCAGGACGTGAGGCACTTCGTGTCGGCGACCGAGCGATCCAGCGCAGCCTCGCTTGAGGGCGATCTCATCACACCTTGCGAAGAGATCAGCCTCAAGCGGTTCGGTCAGCGATGCCGGCCTCGCACTGTTGCGGCTCAGCGTGCAGTGAGGCCGCCGTCTGCAACGAGCACGGTCCCGGTGATAAATGATGCTTCCTCGGATGCCAGGAATGCGATGACAGCCCCGATCTCCTCCGGACGGCCCCACCGCCGCATCGGGACGCGCAGCTTGCCGTTGATGAGAGCATCACTTTCCTCATCGTTCGCGAAGAAGCTCTCGGTCATCTGAGTGAGGACGTAGCCGGGAGCCACCGCGTTCGATCGCACATTGTCGACGGCATGGCGCAGTGCGATGTCCTTGGTCAGCCCGACCACGCCGTGCTTCGCCGGACCGTATCCATCAGCGCCGAGCGACCCGGTAATGCCCGCAATCGACGTGATGTTGATGATGCTGCCGCCGCCGGACTTGAGAAGGTGCGGAAGCCCGAAGGTCACACCCCGCCACACGCCGTTGAGAAGCATGTCGATGTTGCGCTCGAACCCATGGTCGGTGCCGTTCGGCGCGACGACACCGGCGGAGTTGACGATGACGTCGACCCGACCGAAGCGCTCGTCGGCAGCCTCGAAGCTCGCCTTCATCGACTCGTCCTGCAAGACGTTCGTCGAGACGAACACCGCCTCGACACCCTGCCCAGACAGTTCTTCCGCGAAGGCGGTGCCGCGGCGCTCGTCAAGGTCCGCGACCACGATGTTCGCGCCTCGCTTCGCAAGAGCCTCGGCTCCCGCCCGGCCGAGGCCGTTGGCACCGCCGGCAACCCAGGCGACTCGTCCAGCCATGTCCTGCGACATCATCAATCCTTCCCTACAAATTCTGCAGTCACTTGCTGAAGGAGCTCGAGGTAGGACCGTGTCGGGGCTGTCGCGCGGTCCCACTCAGAGCTCTGCCGCTTCATCTCGGCGATGTTGTTGAAAGCCATAGGAGTTCCTTTCTTCTTCTGCTCCTCCTGGGAAGGACGTCGCATGCTTTGCTGGCCACTGATTCTCTCCTTCATTCGACATCGTTGTCCGACCCGGCGCGAACGCCGCGGTCGAAGTCATTGCTTCATCAGGCGCCCGTGGTGCGCTCAGTGGCCGCGATACCCGCGTGCCAAGGCCTGAAGGCGCGCCTCAAGCTCATCCACCGGCGCGGGGTGGGTGAGGCAGTAGGGGTCGTTGTGCAGGATGGCCTCGGCCACCTGCCAGCCGACCCATTCCGGCCCCTTGGCTGTGCGCTCGGGGCCGACCATCTCGCGTACCTGTACGTATGGGATCACCATCTCGCCCGTCAGCGCCTCGCCGGTGTGCTGATGATGAACGGTCCGGCTTGTCTCACCGATGTTGGTGCTGATCGAGCCCGGGTAGAGGATTGTGACGCCAAAGTCGTCCTCGTGATCCTCGAGTTCGGCCCTCAGCACGTCGCTGAGACCGTCGACCGCCGACTTCGCAGCGGTGTACAGCGCATGGCCGGGGTTCGGCCGCATAACGGCCATCGACGACGTGTTCACGATGTGCTTATGCCCGGACTGCGCACGCATCTTCGGCAGGAAAGTTTGGATGCAGTTGACGGTGCCGAAGTAGTTAACCTCGACCATCCAGCGGAAGTCCTTGAGAGACGCGTTCCAGACCGCGCGGAACGGGCGCCAACTGACCCCGGCGTTGTTGCAGAGGATGTCGACTCTTCCGTACGCGTCGTAGGCGGCGTCGGCCAGCGCGGTAACGTCGTCGAGGTCGGTGACGTCGGCCCGGAACGGAACAGCCCTTCCCCCCGCCGAAGTGATCTCTTCCACGACGTGCGCAGCACTCTTCGCATCGATGTCAGCGACCACGACGCTGGCGCCGCGCCTGGCGAACTCCGACGCCATCGAACGGCCGATCCCGCTGCCGCCTCCGGTGACGACTGCCGCTGCACCCTCGAACTCGAAGTCAGTCATCGTTCAGGTTCACCGCCGTTCCGCTCCCGACGACGAGGACGTCGCATTCTTTGCTGGCCACTGATTCTCTCCTTCATTCGACATCGTTGTCCGACCCGGCGCGAACGCCGCGGTCGAAGTCATTGCTTCATCAGGCGCCCGTGGTGCGCTCAGTGGCCGCGATACCCGCGTGCCAAGGCCTGAAGGCGCGCCTCAAGCTCATCCACCGGCGCGGGGTGGGTGAGGCAGTAGGGGTCGTTGTGCAGGATGGCCTCGGCCACCTGCCAGCCGACCCATTCCGGCCCCTTGGCTGTGCGCTCGGGGCCGGAGTCAGTCATCGTTCAGGTCCCACCGCCGATCCGCTCCGTTGGAAGGTGCGGGTTGAGGTTGGGATTACCACTGGACCGGCAGGCTGCGCATGCCGAAGATAAAGGGATCGCGTCGGAACTCGGGGGTGGCGTTGTCAGCGATACGCAACGAGGGAATCCGCTGGAAGAGCTTGCTGAATACGGCCTGCAGCTCGGCCCGGGCGAGGTTCTGCCCCAGGCAGGAGTGGATGCCGAATCCGAACGCCGTGTGGCCGAAGCTGATGTCACGGTCAAGGTCGATCTCGCTGGGGTTGGGGAACATCTGCGGGTCGTGATTCGCCGCGTGCGGCACGACCGCCAGGCCCTCCCCTGCGGGGATCACGATTTCGTCGACGGTGATCGGTTTCGTCGTCGCACGCCCGATCACCTCTCCGATGATTGACTGCGTGCGCAGCATCTCCTCGATAAGCACTGGAATCTTGTCCGGCTCATCGTTGATGCGCTGAATGAGGTCGCGGTTCTGCATCATCTGGAGCGCGCCAAGGGAGATGGTGTGTGCTGTCGTTTCATGGCCACCGACCACGAGCACGAAGGTGTTCCCGACAGCTGCCTCGTGGGTGAGCTTGCCGGCATCCACCATTCGGATGAGGTCGGTGACGATGCCGCCGGCCGGGTTCTGGCGCTGCTCGGCGAAGATGTCCTCGACGAGCGCGTACAGCTGGGTGATCGCGGCGTTTCGTTTCTCGGCGCTCACCAGGGAGGAGGTGTTGGACTCACCCAGCCGGTCGAAGGTCGCCGCCATGCTGTAGTCGACTCCGAGGAGCATGCACACTACCTTGGAGGGGACCACGAGCCCGAAGTCATGGTACAGGTCGGCCGGGACGCCCTTCTCAAGCAGGTCGTCGATCGTCTGGTCGGTGATGCGCTCGATCTCCGGTTTCCACGCGGCGATCCGCTTGGCCGAGAAGAAGGAGGCGAAAAGCTTCCGCACGCTGCCGTGAAGCGGCGGGTCCATTCGAGGCAGCATGTTGCTCGGGTTTCCCGAGGGCTTGCCGGCACGGAACTGCGGGAATCCCGGCGCCGTCATGTCAGAGGTCAGGCTGTCGGTCTGCTCGAGGATCGACTGCGCTTCCTGCTGCCGCAGCACGAGCCAGGTGTCCTGGCCGTTGGGCAATCGGACCTTCTTCACAGGCGCTTCCTCCCGCCACCGCTCGTACTCCTTGTTCGGTACGAACGGCTCCTGCCGAACACCGGGATAAGCCTCTACAGTCATTGATTGCCTCCATGTTTCATCGTTGAAAAAGGCCGACGTCGCGATCGTAGGGTATTCACATAGTGAATGTCGAGCATGTGCCGCCGGCTCCCTGTACATTCCGGAGGGGACAACACGCATAGTCGCCCCTCCACTCACCCGCGCCCGGCGTCAGTTGCGCGCGAGACCGGCGGTCAATCCGCCGTCGACGACGAACTCCGCCCCCGTCGAGTAGCTCGATGCATCGCTCGCGAGGTAGAGGACGAGTGCGGCGACCTCGTTCGCCTGCCCCTGGCGGTGGAGCGCCACCGCTTCCATTGCCTTCATGTCGCGACCTGAGGTGATGGCGGTCTCGATCCGCCCCGGGTGCACGGAGTTCACTCGGATCCCGTACCGACCGAGATCAAGCGCCGCGCTCTTCGTAAGACCCCGCACGCCGAACTTCGAGGCCGTGTAGGACGGCATCGCCGCGAATCCCTGGATGCCTGCGATCGAGGAGATATTGATGATCGAGCTCTTACCACTGCGCTTCAGGGGCTCGATCGCCGCCTTGATTCCGTAGAACGGACCGGTGAGATTCGCCGCGATGACAAGGTCCCAGGTCTCGAGGGTGTGCTCCTCGATCGGCTGCCACCGGGCGATCCCCGCGTTGTTGACGAGGACGTCGAGACCCCCGAACTCATCCACTGCCGTCTGGACGGCAGCCTCCCAATCGGCGTAGCGCGTGACGTCGAGATGGACGTATCGTGCGGCATCGCCGAGGTCGGCGGCTACCGATGCGCCGTCGTCGTCGCGGAGGTCTCCGATGACGACCTGCGCTCCCTCCTCGACGAATCGCCTCGCCTGCGCGGCTCCCAGTCCGCCCGCGCCACCGCTGATGAGGGCGACTTTCCCTGCCAGTTCTGCCATGTGCGTTGCTGCTTTCTCTTCAGTTCCCTTGCGTTGCCAGCGGCTGCATCGCACCGGCATTGTCGTACTCTGCGATAGCCAGTTGCAGCGACGCTCGCACGTCGTTCCGCCTGAAGCCGAGCGCCTCGGCTGCAGGTTGCGAATCGAACGTCGTATACATGCCTCGCGGCACGATCATCTCGGCGACGTATGGATGCGATGCGTCCCGCACCTCGGTGAGGGTGCGTCCGCCTCCACTGAGGTCAAACACCAGTTGGAAGTAGTCGCGATAGCTGAGGTTCTCATCGCCGACCAGGAACGCCGCGCCCGCCTCGGCACGCTCGAGCGCACCGAACACGGCCTCGGCAACCGACCGCACCGAGATATAGTTCGTGCCGCCGGGTGGCACGAAGTCGGGGACCCGGCCGGCCGACTCTCCCCGCGCCCACGCAAGCAGCCTCGCGAGGTTCCGCTGTCCCGGCCCGATCACCGTCGACGCGTTGAGGGTCGAGACGTTGAAGTCGGCATCGGCGAGGTCGCGCGAACGTTCATCGGCGAGCTTCCTGGCGCGGACATACGCGACCTGGTCCACCAGCTCCGGTTTGGCCATATGGTAGTAGCTGCCCACCTGGACTCCGCGGCGGACGCCCGCGCGCTTCGCCGCTGCGAAGAAGTTCGGCACCCCGTCGGACTGGTACCGCGACCAGTACTCGTCCGTCTGCTGCGCCGGGTCGGCATGACGCACATCCTGGCCCGCGGCAAAAACGACCGCATCGAAGGGCGCAAGATCGCCCTCTGTGTACTCACCCGCCGCGTAATCACGCAGCAGAACCGGGTACGACGCGACCGGTGAACCGGACGCCGGCGGACGCCGGGCGCCGATAACCACGTCATGGCCGTGCGAGGTGAGCAGATCGGCGACGTGATAACCGATCATGCCCGTACCGCCGACGATGAGTGTCTTCATCGTGGCACCACCTTCCTGTTGTAGACAATCCTGATGCCTCAGGCCCGTGCCCTGTCGCCTCCGTGACCGTTCTGGCCCCGCTCCAACACCGCAGCGAGGCACCAGGTAACAGGCGTCACACTACCGCACCTATCAATATGTGCATACCTCTACGAGGGTGGCAGTTGCCGGCTCCCACCTTAACCGCCGGCTCGTGGGGCCGTTGATTCGTCCGTTAGATTGTGGAAGTTTTGGTAGTGCGGCTTCGGCTGAGCGACTTATGTGCCGAACGGCCTCAGCAGGTAACCCAACTACACCGTCGCTGAGAGCCCCTTTCCGCAGGATTAACGTAGATGATCCCAGGCAATAGCTGTATGGTCGATAAAAGGGTTATGCATTAAGTGTATAAACTTCGGTTTGGCGATGGCTCTCCAGCAGCCGCACGCGAGCATGCTGGGAATATCCGCCGAAGGAACGCAAGCAAGCGGCGAAACTGAGAAGCACCAGGGAGAGGGTATTCAATGGGCGACAGGCTCAAGGGAAAGGTAGCGCTTATTACCGGTGCGGCGAGCGGCATGGGTGCAGCCGATGCTCGCCTACTAGCCGAGGAAGGCGCAGCCGTCGTGGCCGCTGACGTGAACCGGACCGGGCTCGACCAGATGGTGGGGGAACTCACCGAAGAGGGGCTAACTGTCTCGGCGGTGACGTTGGACGTGACGGCGCAGGACCAATGGGAATCAGCAGTCAAGTTCGCAGAACAGACATATGGCGACATCTCGGTACTTGTGAACAACGCCGGAATCATTAGTAAAGTCGGCCTGGAGGAGACCACCCAAGAGATCTGGGATCAGACCATCCAGATCAACCAGTTGGGTGTCTTATACGGGATGCAGGCAGTCGTGCCGGGGATGCGTCGTCACGGCGGCGGCTCCATTGTTAACATCGCCTCCATTCTGGGGCTGGTCGCCTCTGGAAGGTCGACCGCATACCATGCCAGCAAGGGCGCGGTGCGGTCGCTGACCAAAGTCGCCGCAGTCGAACTCGGCAAGGACAAGATCCGCGTAAATTCTGTCGACCCAGGTATTATCGAAACCGCCATCGTGACAAACCTGCTTGCGAACGGTCACGACTTTAGCCCGCAGACGAACGCGATACCGCTGGGGCGGATGGGAGACAGCAGGGAGATCGCCTACGCGGTGCTCTTCCTCGCATCAGACGAGTCCTCCTACATCACCGGCACTGACCTCGTCGTCGACGGCGGACTGATCGTCCACCGGTGACACCGGTCCGAACTGTCTCGGTGGAGATGAGACGACCATCCCAGCGTGCGGTGCCTTTACCGAGCGCTGCTCGCCTCACGCGGAATTCTGTGGAGCGCCGACGCCGACCGCCGGGCGATCGAAACTGCCGTCGGGCTCGATTCCGTGCTGATCCTTCGCGAACGATCCGACATCGCTTCAATCATTGCATTCATCGGTCGCCGCCTGGACGACCTTGCCTATGGACAGGGCTGTGGCGGGGTGCCGTCCAACATCGCGACCCCGTTACATTTATTCTGTCTCCGTGGTCGGGGACATGGTCGCTGGATCCGGTATGACTCTGTCGCCCCTGTCATTGATGATCCGAATCTTCTATATCCGTGAAGCGGCGCTTGGGATCATGCCATCGGGCGCGTGGAGCGCGTTGAGGACACGGTAGAGGCGCCGGGCGAGGTATCTCTTGAGGATGCGTCGGATTTCGCGTGGAGTCTTGCCTTCGGCTTTCCGGCGGTCGGCGTAGAGCCGGGTGTCGGGATCGTGGACCATTCTGACCACCGTGGCCATGTGCAGGGCGCTGTTGAGGCGCCTGTCGCCTCTTCGGTTGTGACGGACGGTGTTGCCCGATGATGCGGGGATCGGGTTAACTCCGGCGAGAGCAGCGAAGGCCGCCTCGGAACGCACCCTGCCCGGATGCGACCAGGCGACGTAGACGACGGCCGCGGTGATGGTGCCAACCCCGATCTCCTCCAGCAACGGGGCAGCGGGGCTGGCCTCGAGCAGTTCCGTGCTACGCGCGTGGTTGTCCTTGAGCTCGGCGTCCAATGCGGTGATGCGTTTGGCGAGCCGGACGGCCTCGGCCCGTGCGGTTGCAAGTGCCAGTTCTTCGTCACGAGTGCGCCAGTTGGAGACGTCGGTGATGCGGCTGTCGGTGAGGGGCTTGCGGGCGTCGATACCCAGGTCGACGGTTCGGAGCAGCGCTGTCAGGGCGTTGACCTTCGCAGTCGGCTCAAGGGATATCTGCTCCCGGGCTGCGACCAGGACCCGTAGGGCGGCACGGATCCCGTCGTCCTGGCGCGGGATGCGCAGATGGGCCTCGTCGAGCGGGAGGGCGGCGGCAGCGATCGCCGCGGCATCCAGCGGATCGGATTCCCTGCGCCTCGGCGCGCCCGCGAGTAGACCCGGGGAGCTTCGACGACGTCATAGCCGGCCCTTGCAGCGGCTCCGGCGAGCAGGGCGCCGTAGCTTCCGGTGCCTTCGATAACCATAACGCTTCCAGGTCCCCGCGGTTCGGCGTGCCGCCCAGCCGATCGCGCGGGCCCTGCCCGCATGGGTGTTTGGGAACGTCTCCATGCCCAGTTGCTCGCCGTTGGCGGCGAGCAGGGCGTAGGTGTGGGTGCGGGCTTGGGTGTCCACGCCGATGACGAACGAGCGGGAGTGTGCGACAGTGGTCATCTCGGCCATGAGTTCCTTCCTCGCGAGCGGGGCAGATGCTTCTGGCTGCAGTGCAGCCGGCATTCGGGCTTCGACGCGGATCTGACCCACGAATGCACCCGCGCGATCAACCGGCTGCGGTCGCTGTTGCTGCAGATCTTCCCAGCCTTGGAACGGGCCTTGCCCGGGGACGTGCTCACCCGCCAACTGGTGCTGGACATGCTCATCAAGTACGCCGGTCCGGCCTGCGGGCGGCCGGACGGGGCAACGTGCTGCGCTGGGCCCGTAACCACAGCCGGAAGGACCCGGTGCACCTCATCGATGCCGTCTTCGCTGCCTTTGGCGAGCAGACCGTGATCGTGACCGGCACCGAGGCCGTGGAGTTGGTCATCCCCAGGGTTGCCGGGCAGGTCAAGGAACTGAGGCAGCAGCGGGACATCGTGGCGGAGGAAGTCGAAAAGCTCCTGGACGACTTCCCTCTTTCCAAAGTCTTGATGTCCATGCCGGGAGTAGGCATCAAGACCGCGGCAACGATACTCCTGACCATCGGCGACGGCAGCAGCTTCGAAACCGCCGGACACCTGGCTGCCTACGCCGGCATTGCACCGGTCACGCGTCGTTCCGGCACTTCGATCCGCGGCGAATTCCCCGCCCGCTCCGGGAACAAGCAGTCCAAGAACGCCCTGTTCCGATCCACGTGGGTCGCTTCCTGCCACGACCCGCTGTCCAAGGCCTACTATCAACGCAAACGCAACCGAGGAAAGAAACACAACGCTGCCGTCATCTGCCTCGCCCGACGCCGCTGCGACGTCATCTTCGCCATGCTCAAGAACGGCGCTCTGCGAGCACAAAGACCCCAAAGCAGCTTGACCAAAACCATAGGCAAGTCGGCGAAGAGGACCGCCAGTACCTGCTCTGCCGCGACCTGGACGGGAACTACATCGAGCTCATCAAGGGCACCCCGCCCGGCTGAGCCCGCTGCTGGCCGCCGGAACCCGCCTTAGTGGGCGTCAAGATGCGGCCTGACGGTGCCGTCGCGCGCAATGGTGTCGTACCTGGCGCGCTTGATGCGAATCGTCTCAACCCGCCACCTGCCGTCGCTTTCGCGCACTAGATCTCATGGTAGTGCCCATAATAGATGCGCTCCCGATCCAGTCCTTCCGTGAGGATCAGCCGCTCGACGAGCGCTCAGGTGCCGCGGGCATGGTTCCCGTCAATGACCTCTATGTCCGGGGTTGACACGCGGGTGACGACGAACGTTTTCGCCATCGCGTCGGGAATCCACGCACGAAGATGCGCGCGACCGCGGTGCCGGGTCGGCTCCTTCTGCCCGGGCGGCGGAGCGAAGCTCGCGACGACATTTTCGGCCAGACACTCCCAGTCGCGCTCCTCCAGCGCCCGGACGTATCGGGCCTTGACCCGCATGATCTCCGCGACGATACCATGTGGCGCGATGGCATCGACCGCGCTCATGGGAGCTCCTGAGTGTTCGGGAAAGCCTTCGGGATCGCCTCGCCCAGTCCGAAGTCCGGCGTCGCGACCATCGACACGATCTTGCCGGCGTCATCGAACCGCATCGACTCGTAGACGAACACATGCAGCGGGCCTTCAGGTCGCTCCAACTCCAAATGGAACGTGAAACCCGCATACTGGCCGGCGACAGCCACCACCCCGAGCTGCTCGAGAAACCTCACCTTGCGCGGCCGCGAGTAGAACTCGCGGATGGCGTCACCGGTCTTCGGCTCGCTTCCGATCGGATCCTCGACCGAGGCTCCTTCCGAATAGCAGGAGAGGATGCCCTCGACATCGCTCCGGCGGACGGCATCGAGGTACCCCTCGACCAAGTCGACAATGTGTTCCCTGATCAATGACATGCTGCTCCTTTCGTTGGTCTTCGCGGCCACCGCGGCTACGCGTTCGTGGCGGTGAGCAGCTCGGGCGTGATCACGCGGATCGGATCCGTGCCGTCCCAATTTCGTGCACCCTCCGAAACGAGTCCGTAAATGGAGAGCAGATGATCACTGGCCGAGATGACCTCGAGCATGCACCCCATCTGTGCGCGGGTATCGGCGTAGATCGTGCGCTGTCCTCCGGCGCGCGGCATCTCGCCCGCGATCTCGATTCCTGCTGCTACGAGCACGGCGGCTTCGCTTTCGACGTCGTCGGTGAACTTGCACACATGGTGGAAGCCGGTTTGCCCCGGCGGCACGACATCGCGGTAGGCGGACTCTCCGGGACTCGTCTGCTCAATGAGTTCGATCTGGCTGGCGCCTGCTTGTGCGAGACCGACTCGAATGGTGAGCGGCGCGGCGCGGCCCCGATGGATCGCATGGTCCCACTCGACTTGCATGGTGTAGAATGGCCCGACACCCATTGCAAGCCATCCCTCCATGGCGTGCTCGAGCGAGTCAACGACCCACGCGTACTGGACCACGTCCATCCTGGGCAGAATCACTGCGCCTCCTCATGTCGTTCGGTAGAGCGGTTCATTCAGGGCAGAAGCTCGTGCGCGAGTCCCCCCCACCCCCCCCCGCGGGGCACCGACCCGTGGGGCACGGTCTTAATGGGCCCCAGAGCGTGCTCGAGCCCGAGCTCCGCATGTTGAATGAGCAAGATCGCGAGATCAGGCGGGAAGTGCCTCCTTGCCGGGCGGGCGAAGAGGTCGTTGTCGCCGATGGTTGCCCGGCCTGAGCTACCCCACGCCCGGCGCCAGACACTCAGGTCGTGGCGAAAGTCGGCGTGACGGCGACACTGACTGCGTTGGCGCCGGCGACCTTCCCCTGCAGAGTGTCGATTGCCAGCTCGAACTGGTCAAAGCCGAACGTGTGCGTGCGCAGGCGGTCGATGGGCGCATCGGTCGAGACGAGAAGATCGCACGCACGCTGGTACGCCTCGTTTCCCTGCGCGGCCACGCCGATCATCCGCAGGCCGTTGTCCACCATCCGATCGACCGGGAACCCGTCCATCGGTGCCCCCTTGATGCCCGCCTGCACGAACGTCCCCCCGCTGCGCAATATCGCGAGGCCGTCACGGATCGGCTGCGTAGCGTGCGGTGTCGTGTCGACGACAATATCGAAGCCCTCGCCGCCGGTGGCTTCCATCGCGCGCGTTACAAGATCCTCGTTATTGACGTCGACTGTGACGTTCGCCCCGAGTTCGCGTGCCAATGCGAGCTTGTGCGTATCTCCGCTGAGCCCCGTGCTGAGCACCAGACCTGCACCGGCGAAGCGAGCAGCGATCACGCACGCCAGGCCTCGCTGGCCGGACCCGAGAATCGCGATCCGGTCGCCGGGCTTCAACTCAGGTGTCAGGACAGCCCAGCTCATGGCGTTCGCCAAGGGATTGTAAAGCGTGGCTGTCACGGGGTCGATAGACGAAGGAAGCTTGTAGACAACAGTCTTCGGATCGAGGTAGGCGTGCGTGGAGTATCCGCCCCACAGACCGGGTGATCTGTGCAAGGGGAGGAATCCGTAAAGCGCCGGGGCGGCAGGGTGATTGCGACACAGGTGCGAATCGCCACGGAGACAGACACGGCAGTGCCCGCACGCGATGAGCGGGTTCACTGCGACGCGATCTCCGATCGACAGTCCCGGAGGAGGATTCGGGCCAAGATCCTCAATGATCCCCACGATCTCGTGTCCGAGGATTCGGGGGTATGCGTCGCTTCCGTCCAGCGGGTTCGCGCCGACAACCCCTGCGAACGCTTCGACATCCGTGCCGCAGATGCCGTTTGCTTCCACTCGCAGCAACCCAGCACCCTCGTCGAGACCCGGGAGCGGAATCTCACGGAACTCCTGCTGAAATGGGCCGGTCTGAACCAGAGCCGTCGCCTTACTAACCATATCTGTCCCGATCGTCCAGTGGGTCGGCGCCGCGCAAGTGCCCTGTGCGGCTCACCCCATCTCCTGCTTCATGTACCCGCGGAGGCCCATCCCGGCATCCGACAAGCTCGTAACCTTCCGCACCGAATGAGTCAGGCTGGCGGCGTTGGCTTCCCGTTCACCGCGATAACGTAGTGGGTCGTCGCGCCCGCCTTTCGATACTGCGCGGCCTCCTGGTACTCGGGGGAGTGAAAGAACCGATCGATCTCCTCCATGGAGTCGAACTCCATCACCACGAGATGGCCGGGCGACTCGCCCTCCAGAACAACCGGCGGCTCCTCCAGGGGGGAGACGATGTGAGAGCGCGTCCTGAAATTTTCGAGTATCGCTCTGGCCTTCTGGCGATAAATCGCGTAGGCGTCCGGATCGTGGATGTCGATAGCGGTCACAATATATGCGGACATATTCAGTGTTACCTCACTTTGCGGGAATCGCTGCTTCTTTGCGTGAACCGGTGCTGCGAGCCGCCGACCTCATGCTTTACCTCCAACCGGCCAGCAGCCCGGCGGTCCCACGCTGCAAACCCCACGCCCACGTGGGTGAGGGGGCCGCTACAGAGCACCGACCTATGCATTTATGGCACAAACCCCCTGAAGCATAACCGCCTGAACCGAGCAGTGCAACACACCGACGAGACGCCGTAAAGTGCCCGCGAAAGGGTGACGCTCGGTATGGGAAGTTCGTGAACGGTTCTTGGAGACGATGATGTTCCGGTTGCTCCGCTCGAGAGGTATTTGGCTTTTCTGAGCGCGGTTGATCGGTCGCCGAACACGGCGAAGGCGTATGCGCACGATTTGAAGGACTTCTTCGTTTTCCTCGCCTATCGGGGTCAGGATTGGCGCCGAGTCACGCTGGAAGACCTTGGCGGGTTCGTGGAGTGGCTTCGGCTGCCGCCGGCAGGACGGACCGGACAGGTGGCCGTGTTGCCCGTGGCTGCCTCGCAAGTCAGGCCGGACACGATCAACCGGAAGTTGTCAGGTGAACTCGTTTTACCAGCATCAGGCACACCACGGGGTGGAGCTGGCCGATCTGCTGGTAGCCTGGGCGGCACCGGGAACGGATCTTCGGGGAAGCGTTCTTACACCACATCAGTAAAGGGCGCCCGCAGCAGCGCAGAGCAATCACGTTGCCAATTCCAAACAAGCTGCCCAGGGTGCTGACCGTCGGGGAGGTACGGTCCGTTCTGAACGCGTGCACCCGGTTGAGGGACCGCCTGCTATTCGCGCTGCTTTTTAACACCGGAATGCGCATCGGCGAGGTGCTCGGACTGCGCCACGACGACCTGTCGGTTGTCGAGCGCGAAGTCAGCGTTGTTGCGCGTTTCAACGAGAACGGTTCGACTCATCATGAAAACTTTCCTTGTCATAAGGGCACAGCGCCCGCGTCTGCGTAATCCGTGTAATCTTCCATACAGTTGCACTATGCGCATGATAAACTAGCCTTCAAAAGGGCTGGTACGACATGGCCCTGAACAACAACCCAAAACAAATCCCGGCTTCGAGAGGTTCGCAAGTGTCTGACTGGACTGATATCGACAATAAGATGCTCGACCCTGAGTGGTACACGAATGACGCGTATCACGCGGTCTTCGCGCGCCTTCGCCAAGAAGACCCAGTGCATTACACCCATGACACCGTGTATGGCAAGGACTACTGGCTGCTGACGCGGTATGACGATGTGCGTGATTACCTCGCGGACTTCCGCACATTCAGTTCACGGTGGGAGACGCGGATCCCCAGGAGCCCTAAGCGCTACACCCCCGAGGAGCGCTTCGAGTACGGCTTCTACGCGGATCTCACCCGAATCGACCCGCCCGTCCACACCCTGTATCGAAGGCCCCTCAACAAGTTCTTCAGTGCGCCGGCCATCGGCAAGCACGCCAACCGGGTCGAACAGATCATGGACGAGATCATCGATGACGTGGCGGGTCTGGACGAGTGCGACCTGGTGGAACAGATCGCAGGACAGTTGCCGATGCGGGTGCTGCTGGGGCTACTGGGCGTGCCCGAGGAGGACTGGGATCATCTGCGTGACGCCGTGTGGCGGTGGCTGGCCCCCGGCAACCCCAAGTACACGATCGACAACGACCCGGCGAAGACGTCGCTCATCGGGCAGCAGCAGCTCATGGAATACTGCGAGAAGCTTGCGCTCGCGCGCCGCGCGGAGCCCCAGGACGACTTCGCGACTCTCATTGCGAACCTGACGATAGATGGAGATCTCCTCAGCGTCTACGAGCTCCGCACGTATTTCAAGATCATAATCGGTGCGGGATTGGAGACTACGCGCAACGCCGGGGCTGTCGGTCTCTGGCTGTTCATGACGCACCCCGACCAGCGCGAACTGTTGTTGAGCGATCCGACGCGCATCAACGGGGCGATAGACGAGGTGCTGCGTTGGGTGACACCGGCGAAGTCCCGCTTCAGAGTCGCGACGAAGGACCTGGAATTGCATGGCAAGCGCATCAAGGAAGGTGATTGGGTCATCGGTTCTTTGGCCTCTGCGAACCGTGACGAGACGAAGTTCGAGAACCCGAACGTGTTCGACATCACCCGGCCAGAGGTGCCGCATCTGAGCTTCGCCCACGGCGTGCACCTCTGCCTGGGGCGGATGCTCGCTCGTCTCGAGCTAAAGACGATGCTTCTCCGCGTCCTGACCGCGTTCCCCGACATACAGCCCACAGCTGAGCCGACATGGCTGCCAGACGTGACCTCGACGGGATTCATCTCTCTCCCCGTGGCATACACGCCGCGCACTTCGGCCCTGGTCGGCTGAACCACACTGATGGATGAAGAGACACGTAACGCAAGTACGTCGTCACAGGTTCGACCAGCGGGATCGGAAAAGCGGTTGCCGAGCTCTTGACCGAGCGTGATAACTGTGTAATCGGAGTCGATGTCCGCGACGCCGAAAACAGCGTGGATCTCTCGACGGATGCAGGGCGTCGCGCTCTCGTCTCGGAAGCCGCCAACCTCAGCGGTGGCACGATCGATGCTGTTATCGCAAGTGCGGGACTGGCGCCACCGCCCCCTGCGACGGTGGCGGTGAACTACCTCGGTGCGACCGCCACCCTCGAGGGGTTGCGCCCTCTACTGGTCGACTCTCCTGCGCCGCGTGCAGTGGCGACGTGTCCGACGTCGGCACCATCAGTCGTCACGTGACGGAGTCAGGAGCCAGCCACCTCGCCGTCGTCGACATCGATCTGACGAAGGCCGAGGAGGCGACAGCCGGCGTCGCCGGCAGCTTCGATCTCGAGGTGCTGCCCTTGGGCGCGGACGCGCGGTCCTCAGCCGAGGTGACAGCGGCCTGACGACTGCAGTGCGCGAGTTCGGCGGGCTCGACGTGCTCATTACGGTCGTCGGTAGCGCAGGTACATTCGTCCCATGGCGACACCTGCACGACATGTCGGATGAACAGTGGGATCTGCTTTTCGAGGTGAACCTTCGTTACGTCTTCCATGCGCTCCGTGCGGTTTTGCCGACCTTCATCGAGAACGGCGGCGGAACGATTGTCAGCCTCGGGTCGGACGCAGGCACGCCTGGCATTCCGCTCACTGGCGCCTATGGTGCGGTCAAGGCCTGGGCTCGCCAACCTTGCGGCCACCGTCTCGGCGAAGTACGGACGCCAGGGCGTTCGCATGAACGTCATCCACGCGGGCATGATCATGACCCCGGCGGCCATCGTGAGCCTGCCGGATGCGATTCGAGAGGCGATGGCACGCGCCGTTCCTGCCGAGCGTCTGGGGACGCCGGACGACATCGCTCGCGTCCGATGATTCGAGCTACCTGATGGGCCAGGCGATCAGTATCGACGGCGGCGCTTCCGCGACCACCGTTCTGCCTGCCCCGAAGCCCGCGAAGTAGCTCACGAGCATCACTGTCGAGCTCGCGCACAAAAGACCGGGCATCGCGCGGCCGCATGTGCTCGAGCATGTCGCCAATCTTGGGGCAGGACGCATGCGGCACAATATGCATAGGTGCGTCGACTAGCAACCATCATCCCCCGGCCCGGCTGCTCGCCGAATGCCGCCGAGGGACCCGTTCCGCTCCACCTGTTCCCCGCAATATAGGGGTGCGCTAAGGTGTTACCAGATCAAAGGAGATTGCACTATGTACAAACCTCAATTTCGGTCCAAGCTGACGAAGATGATCGAATCGGGCCAGACGCCGCTCGGCGCCTGGCTCACCTCGACCGACCCATCCACGTCGATGATCCTCGGCAGCGTCGGCTACGACTTCCTGATCATCGATGATGAGCACGGGGTGCTGGGCCCGCGCGACATCCTCAATCACGTCCGGTCCGCCTGGGCGAACGGCATTCCCGCGATCCAGCGAGTCGGGTCCAACGACCTTCGGACCATTCAGCGGGCGCTGGACACCGGGGCCGACGGGGTCATCGTGCCGAAGGTCAGCACTGCCGACGAGGCACGGCGCGCCGTGCAGTGCAGCCGTTACCAGCCGTCCGGGCGCGGTCAATGCCAGGTCGTGCCCGCGACGACCTGGTCACAGGACGACTGGTCCGGGTATGTCGACAACGCGAATCGCGAGATCACCGTGATCCCGCTGATCGAGACCGCAGCCGGCGTCGAGAACTTCGCCGAGATCGCTGATCTCGACGGCATCGACTTCGCGTTCTTCGGCTACGCCGACCTTGCGCTCGACATCGGCCTCGACATGTACACCGAGCGCGAGAAGCTCGCCCCGTACTGGGATCATGTCAGGTCGGTCGCCGCCGCGAAGGGCATCAAACTGGGCACCCCGCTCGGCGCCGGTTTCGAGGGAACGACGTGGGGCACGGCCGGGAGCGACCTCAATCTCCTGCGCACATCGGCCCAGGAGGCCATCCGCGTCGCCCGCGAACGCTACTCCCCCGTCTCGGCTTAGAACCGTTCTCATGATGGCTGCGCCGGGCCCGGGACACGTGAGCTCTCCAGCGCCGGTAATCCCGCCTGGTCCGCACGACCCCGGGCCCCGTTCGGCGCCGCTCATCGTGCTGCTCGCGACGCTCACGGTCATGGGCCCGCTCACGATCGACTTCGTTCTTCCCGCAACCGCGCCGATGGTCGCCGGAGTCGGTGCCCCGGCGAATGTCAGCGCGACGGCGATCACCGCCGCGTTCCTCGGAGTCGGCGTGGGACAGTTCTTCTGGGGCCCCGTGAGCGACCGCTACGGACGCCGGAGACCGCTCCTGTTCGGCATCGGCATCTTCGTCCTCGCCTCGATCGGCTGCGCGACAGCGCCCAACGCGGAGGTCCTCATCACCTGTCGGGCGATCGGGGGTCTCTGCGCGGGCTCGGGGATGGTCATCGGACGCTCGATTCTCCGCGATCTCTTCCATGGCCCTGCGCTCGCTCGCATGTACACGCGCCTCGTCATTCCGATCGCATTCACCTCGGTCCTCGGCCCCATCCTCGGCAGCCTGATATCGGAAGCGGCGAATTGGCGGTGGGTCTTCGTCGCGATCACGGCGATCGGAGTCGCCCTCGGCATCCTAAGCGCCATCATGCTGCCGGAGACGGCCCCCGCGGCTGCCGGCCGGGGGCACGGGTTCGCCGCCCTGCGCACCTACCTCGCCCCCATACGCGAGCCGAGCTTCCTCGTGTCCGGAGGGGTCGTCGTAGTCGGTTCGGTGACAATGTTCACCTGCGTCACGTCGCTCTCCACCGTGCTGCAGCAGGAGCGGGGGCTGGATGCCGTGGCGTTCGCTCTCGCGTTCGCGGTGAACAATATCGCGATCCTCTGCGGGAGCCAGCTCGCAGCCTTCATCAGTCGGTTCGTCGCACCCCGGGTGATTCTGCTCACCTCCGTGGCGCTCTCGGTCACGGGTTGCGCGGCAACGCTTCTCGTGGTCATCTTCGACGGGCCGCTCTGGATGCTGCAGGCCGCCCTGTTCGCCGTCACCTTCCAGCACGGTGTCATCTCACCGATGGGGACCGCAGTCGCCGTCGACCGCCTGCAGAGGAGCATCGGCGCGGGCGTCGCCGCCATCGGAGGTCTTCAATACTTCGTGGGCAGCATCATCGCCGGGACCGTCGCGGCGGTCTTCGGGACCTCCTCGCTCATCATGGCGATCGGCATGGTCGTGACGAGCGGATTGGCACTGCTGATCAGCCTGGTCAGGCGCAAGGCGTGAACGCGATCCGGACAGTCCGAGCGGACGAGACGCTGCTCACCGTCGCCAATTTTCGAGCAAGCGGCGACAGGTGTGCCGACGCGGAAGCCGGGAGGTTTCCGCGCTCGGGCTGGGCCGATGAACGGGCGATACGAGGTGCAAGGTCGACACCTTCGATGCCATTCCGGCGCATGGTGAGCATGAGTTCGCCTGCTCTGCGCCGGCTGGGCCTAAATGCACATAGTGCAGAGATTAGACACTTTCCAACCGGTAGGTGGGTATGCTTTATGTGAAAACTAGGACAGCCACGCTGGCAATTGTCGACCCAACAAAGGAGTAGTATGACAAAGCCCTGGACCCGGCGCACCTTCCGATTCGGCGCCGTGGAGACAAGCTACCTCGAAGCAGGAGAAGGCAGCCCGATCGTCCTGCTGCACGGCGGCGAGTTCGGCGGGAGCGCCGAGATCACGTGGGAGCGCGTATACGCAGATCTCGCGAAGCACCACCGCGTCATCGCGCCCGACATTCTCGGATTCGGCGAATCCTCCAAGGTCGTGGACTTCGTAGACGGACGCACCTGGCGCCTGCGGCACCTCACCGAGCTCTGCTCCGCCCTCGGCATCGAGAACGCCGACTTCATCGGGAACTCGATGGGCGGCTCCATGCTCATCGCCGACGCAGCCTCCGATGCACCGCTCCTGCCGATCCGCCGGATCGTATCGATCTGCGGCGCAGGCGAGATCTCGAACAACGAGTTCATGGCGGCGCTCATGGACTACGACGCCTCGCTGGAAGGAATGCGGGCCATCGTGCACGCGATGTTCCACGACCCGAGCTACGCCAGCGACGAATCGTACGTGAAGCAACGCTACGAGTCCGCCGTCCAGCCGGGCGCGTGGGAGGCAGTCGCCTCCGCCCGATTCCGCCGCCCGGGCCATCAGTCTTCGGGTGGCGGCGAACTCATCCACGAGCGGATCACGGTTCCCACGCTGCTGATCGAGGGCGCTCACGACAAGCTCAAGCCGGCCGGCTGGGCGCAGCGTCTGGCAGATCTCCTGCCGGCAGGATTCGCAGCGGTGATCGCGGAATCCGGCCACTGCCCGCAGATCGAGCAGCCCGAGGCGTTCATTGCGGCGGTCGAAGCATTCTTCAACGAAACGAAAGGTGACGATAATGCAGAGTGAATTCGACGAAGAGGTCGACGTCCTGATCATCGGAGCGGGTTCCGGTGGCGCTGCGGCCGCATTGACGGCATACGACCGCGGCCTGAAGACCCTGATCGTAGAGAAGTCGCAGTGGTTTGGCGGCACATCCTCGCTGTCCGGCGGCGGAAGCTGGATCCCGGGGGCCGGCGTGCAGCGTCGGGCGGGGTATACTCCCGACCGCGCCGCGACGCTGCGCTACCTCAAGACCATCACAGAAGGAATCGTGCCGGATGCAAAGCTCGAGGCATACCTTGACTACGCACCCAAGATGCTCGACTTCCTCGAGGCACTCGATCCCGACCTCGAGTTCGTCTGGAAGCCCGGGTACCCCGATTACTACCCGAATCTCGAGGGCGGATCCGATCTCGGCAGCACGATCAATGTGCCGCCGATCGACCTGCGCAAGCTCGGGAAGGATGCTGACCTGCTCCACCCCCCGGCGGGCGTCATGCCCAAGGGCATGTGGATGGGTCCGAACGAGCTTCCCGATTTCTACCGTCTACGCCAGACCTGGGGCGGCAAGCGGCTGTTCGTCAAACTCGTGTGGCGCATGTTCACCGCGCGCCTCACAGGTTCGAAGATCACAACCATCGGCCAGGCGCTCATGGCCCGGCTTCTGCTTGCCGTGCGCAAGCGCGGAATCGGGCTCTGGCTGAACTCCCCGATGACCTCGCTCATCGTCGAGGACGACCGCATCGTCGGCGCCGTCATCGAGCGCGACGGCAAACAGATCCGGGTTCATGCCCGCGGCGGTGTCATCGTCGCGGCGGGCGGATTCGACCACAACGTCGAGATGCGCAAGCAGCACCAGCCGGAGTCGCGCTCCGATTGGAGCCTCGGCGTCGCGGAGAACACCGGAGATGGCATCAACGCGGCCGCCGGCATCGGCGCAGCCACCGCGACGATGGACAGCTCCTGGTGGTTCCCCGCAGTCGAATGGGCGCCCGGCAAGCTGCAGTTCAGCCTCAACGAACGTATGCTGCCGTCGCAGATCATCGTGAACGGTGCCGGCGAGCGCTGGATCAACGAGGCCGCGCCATACGAGGACTTCGGCTTCGCGATGATCGCCGGCGAGCGGACCGGTGTGCAGCACATCCCGTCGTGGTATATCACCGACGACTGGTCTTGGCGACGCTACGTCATCTTCGGGCACCTGCCGATCCCGAAGATCCCGTTCGCGCCCGCGCCGACGGGGCATCGACCGCCCAAGGCGTGGCGTTCAAACCCCGCGTTCCAGATGGGCCAGACGCTCGAGGAGCTCGCGGGCAAGATCGGCGTTCCTGCCGATGCCCTTCAGCAGACCGTAGCGCGATACAACAAGGATGCCGCGGCGGGCGTGGACACTCAGTTCCATCGCGGTGAGAGCGCCTATGATCGCTACTACGGTGACATCACGCTTCCCACGCCGAGCCTCGCGCCGCTGCACGGCGGCCCGTATTACGCGTTCCGAATCGTGCTCTCCGATCTCGGGACGAACGGCGGAGTCGTGACAGACGAGCATGCACGGGCGCTTCGGTCTGACGGTACGCCGATCGAGGGGCTCTACGTCACGGGCAACGCGTCGTCGTCGGTGATGGGCCGCAGCTATGCCGGTGCCGGTGCAACCATCGGGCCGGCGATGACCTTCGGCTACATCGCCGCACATCGGGTGGCCGACCAGCTCGCGGCGCAGGGCGAGACAACGGCAAGCGGAGCGGCAGCGCAGTAATCCACGTACGGATCCCCCCGGGAGCTGGGCCGAGAAAACCGGTTCCGGCTCCCGGGTTCACCGTCTGTGGGGGCTCCTACTGATACCAGCCTCCCCGGCCGCCATCGCTCAGGATGGTCTGGCCGATGATGTTGCGTGAGTCGTCGCTGAGCAGAAACAGGATCGGGCCCACCACGTCCTCAGGTGTGGCGATGCGGCCGATCGGAGTGGCCTTGAGTGCCGTCTCGCGGTATCTGCGCGCTCCCTCGTCACCAAGGCCGGCGACGATCGCCGGCGTCTCGTGAAGCCCGAGGGCGAGACAGTTCACGCGCACACCCTCGAGCGCAGCCTCTGCGGCAAGCGACGTCGTCAGGCCGATGATCGCCGCCTTCGAGATCACGTAGGCATGTGTGGACGTTCCCATCCGGGCCCTGATTCCGTTCAGCGAGGAGATATTGACGATCGCACCGCTGTGATTCGGCGTCATCCGCCGCAACGCCTCCTGGCAGTTCCAGAAGGTGCCCCCGACGTTCACCCCCATGACCTTGTCCCACTCCGGCTTTTCCAGGTCGATTGCCTTATAGGTTGTGGACCATGTCGCTGCAAGGTTGACCAGCCCGGTCACGTCGCCGAACCGGCGGTCGACCTCTGCGTAGCCCGCGACGATCGAATCCTGGTCGCCGAGGTCGACCTCCAGGGCAGGTAGCGCGCGTGATCATCGGGCTCGAGTTCGAACGACGGCTTGAGATCGAATCCGGCGACCCTCGCGCCGCGCGCGAGGAGCGCCCGCACGAGAGTCTGCCCCATCCCTCCTCCTGCACCGGTGACGACCACGATCTGCTGACTCCAGTCGAACTCCGTCATCGCTCGCCCCGCTTCGAATCGGACCCCGAGGTGAATCTGCAACATTGCACATATCGGTTCATGTTCGGAGTTTATCTCTCACGCCCGCAGCCGGAGAACAATAGATCCGTTAGACTGACACAAAAGAGACTATGCATTAAATGCAGATACAAAGAAGATGAAGATGCCACTTCATAAGAAGATATCCGCGTTCGGCTGGCCCAGGCGCAACGGCTTCGTGCAGCCGTTGACTGACCGGGTGCTCCTCGCGGGACTCGAGCGCCATGAACACGCCGAGATTATCTGGTCGTCGAAGGTCACCGGCATCACGCAGGATGCCCACGGTGTGACGCTGAGCGTCGAGGATCCGCAGGGCCGGTCTCGCACAATGCGCGCGTCGTACGTCGTCGGCGCAGACGGTGGCCGCAGCGCCACGCGAAAGTCGCTTGGCATCGATTTTCCCGGGACGACGGCGAAGGCTGAATGGCTCGTCATCGACATCCGAAACGACCCGCTCGGCCACCCCGGCGCCTATGTTGACGGCGCAGACCCGAAGCGACCCTACGCCTGCATCAGCATCCCGCATGGCATCCGCCGCTTCGAGTTCATGATGCTGCCCGGTGAGAGCGCGGAACACGCGGAAGACGATGAGTTCATCGCCCGTCTCCTCGAGCCGTTCATCCCACGGGGCACACCGATCGATATCATCCGCCGGCGGGTCTACGCGCACCAGGCCCGGATCGCCGGGCGATTCCGCTCGGGTCGAGTGGTACTCGTCGGCGATGCTGCGCACCTCATGCCGGTGTGGCAGGGCCAGGGTTGCAACAGCGGCATCCGTGATGCGTACAACCTTGCGTGGAAGATCGCCGCGGTCGTCAAGGGCATCGGCGGTGACCGCCTCCTGCTCGTGGCGTGGAACAACGATCCGACCGCGATTCTCGATGCAGACGCGATCGAGGCGGCTCAGCGCGCAGGCACCCGACTCGTCGCGGCCAGGCCCGCGGTCCAACTGTGTTGGGACGCCAGTCACTCGCCGAACGTCATCGGCGACGTCGACGGCTCGTTGAAGCGGTGGTTCAACGCACGAGCTGAGTCCGTCGTGCTGATCCGTCCCGATCGCATGGTCGCAGGCGCGGCCCCCGCTCATGCGGCCTCCGAGATGCTGCGCGCATTCCTCCGCGCGATCGACGCGCCGATTCCGATAGCCTCATCCCATGTCGCCAGCATCTGAGACCCTCCTCCCGGTCAGCACCGGACTCGTGTGGGGCCTCAAACGAAGCCTGCTCGGCTACCTGCGCCGCCTTCCCGACGGACGCATCACCATAGATGACGGAGTGCACCTGACGAGCACGTTCGACTTCCACTTCCCCCTCTTCACGGCTTCGACGTTGGACACGGCGACAGGGTCCGGCATCCTTCGCTTCAGCGGCCTCGTGCACCTGTACGGGCACTTTGGCGCGATGGACGTGACCCTCGCAAACCCGTGGCTGCACCTCGACGGGAGCGCCGGGGTGCTGTCCTTCAATACATCGCAGGACCAGAGCTCCAACGTCAGGGAGTCCCTCTTCGACATTCCTTACGTGCCACGCCCCTCCCCGGTGGATGACACGCTTCGCTGGGAAGCACTTCAGCCGACCATCGGAGCGGCGGGCGCGGAGCTGTTCCAAGCCAACTACTCGATCGGCACCGCGTTCGATCCGATCCACGTACGAATACCGGCCTTCGGCTGAACGAACGCCGCACCCGATGCAGTTCGCACCGGACGCCGCGCTGAAGGACCGCTCGTAGTCACCAGATTACGAGTTCCGAGAGGTACTCGTACGGCCGTTCGCGGTACCGGTCCCAATCGAACTCATTGTGGACATACTCGAGCACCCCAGTCCAGCGGGCACGAGGCCCGGTCGGTCACCGCGTTCACGGACACCCCGATCTGGCAGTTGCCGCTCTTGCCCAGGGTGTCCGAGTAGTGCCGGGCCACCCGGGCGAGGCCAAACCGTCCTTCTTGAACCCCGTGTCGTCGACGACCGACGCCTCCGGTTCGATCAGGTCCACGGCCCTGGACGCCAGCACCCGGCGGACCGATTCGACCGGTCAGGGCGAGGAGGCGACGAACTGCTGCAGCTGCCGGCGGCCGCCCCGGGCCGGCCGCCCATCGGCTGCATCGATTTCCGGTGCCCCTCCAGCATCAAACCCTGCAGATAGAGGCCGGCCTTGTCCCGCTGGTCCTTCCGGGCCAGGGGCACAAACACCTCCTGCACGAACTCCTCGAGCGAACCACGGACCCGGCCACTTCATCGGCACGCATGCCTTCAAATTAACGCGCTCCGGATTCGGCCGAAAGACCTATCCAAGTACTACTAGGAAGCGTAGCTAGACCCGTTTGCCCGCGGAGTGGGGACCTCCTGAACTTCTCGGAGGCTTGAACCAGCGCGGCACCAGCACGAGCACGGGAAAGCGAAACGTGCTGATGATCGGGGACATTTCGAGGGCCGCAAACTAGGCGGGCGAACTGCTCTGAGCTGGAGAGAACCTAAGAGAGGCAGGAAGTGCCGCCGATGGGAATCCGATGTAACCCGAAGCGGCGATGACTACAAGATCGTCATCGCCGCTTCGCTTCGCTGCCGGGTGAGTACGGGGGAACAGCGTCCCCGGTGACAGCAACTGAAGAGACAGCCGCACGCTCCCCTATGCGATTTGGGCGGCGGTCTATCAGTCCTTGATCGATCTCAGTTGTGCCGTTAACCGTCAAACATAGCGAAGCGGGGTTCAGCTAGAGTCGTTGGACCGCTTGTGGTCACCAAGTACCGAGTTCCGAGAGGTACTCGTACTGCCGTTCGCGGTACCGGTCCCAATCGAACTCGTTGTGGAC
>NZ_JBNHIC010000032.1:0-46443 GCF_059092905.1 Arthrobacter sp. B0427-1-12
GCCGGACCCATGACGGGTCCGGCGGCCGGCCTGTTTAAGAGGATTCAGCGCTGTGCCACGGCCAGGACGGCCAGTGCCGCCTGCAGGTCAAGCACGAAGTGGATGACCACCAGATACAGCAGCAACGTCGGACGGCGCCGCAGGCCCAACTGAGCAGCAGCGCGAACGGCAGGAACATCAGACCCCGCCAGGCCAGGAACGTCCCGTCGAACACGAGCGGCAGGGTGATGCGCTGCAGCGCGTGAAACACCACGGGAACCACGACGACGGCCCACGCCGCCGCGCCAGTCGCGGTTGGAGGTAGCCGTAGTAGGTGGGCAGCTCCGACAGCGCCGTAGTCACGGGGAACAGCACGACGGCGGCAACCGCGGCCCAGAGCGGCAGCGGCTGGACCAGCAGGTTGTAGCCGCCCTGCGGGTCGCCGTACAGCCAGGACGCCAGGGCCAGGTTCGTGCCCGCCGCCAGCGCGCCGCCGGCCACGGTCGCGCCCAGGACCCAGAGCAGGTCGCGGCCCAGGACCGGCCGGCCCTGGCTGTCGGTGCGCACCGGCCGGTAGAAGTCCAGCAGCCGGAAGCCCTCCGCCCGGGCGGCGGCAAGCAGACCCCGGCTGACCAGGTCGGCCGCCGCGGCGGTCAGGGGGCCACCAGTCCGCCGACTCCCGCCACGGATCCGCCGCACCGGCCGCGGCCAGGGCCCCCGTGACCAGGAGTTGGAGGATGGCGAAGAGCACCAGCCGCGAGAGCAGCATGGCGGCGATCCGCCGGCCGCCGTCGTCGGAATCTCGATTCCGACCGCCAGCAGCAGGGCGCGGATACCGCTGGCCAGGCCGATGCCCGCGGCGAGACCCAGTCCTGCGGAGACCAGGCCGATCACCGCGGCCTCGGCCACGATGCCGCCCAGGATCTGCGGAGCGGTGCCGCCGACGGCGCGCAGCAGCGCGCCCTCGCGGCGGCGCTGGGCCACCAGCACATTGAAGGTGTTCCAGATGACGAAGGAGCCCACCAGCAGCGCCACGGCGGCGAACGCCAGCAGCACCTGGGTGAACACGCCCAGGCCGTCGCGGACCGCCTTGAAGGATTCCCCGGAGACCTGTTCGGAGGTCACCGCTTCGGTGCCTGCGGGCAGGGCGGCGGAGATCCGGTCGCGCAGTTCGATGGCGGAGACGTCCTCCGCGGCGCGCACGGACACCTGGTCCACGGTCCCGGACTTGCCCAGCAGGTCCTGGGCGGTGTTGGGTACGGCCATGGTGGAGATCAATAAGTACTTCGCGCTGCATCCCGGAGCGGAGGCGTTCCTCCCGCAGGCTGAAACGTTACAGCGGCACCTGCCGAACGTCGTCGAAGTGGCTCCGCCGCTCGCGGGGCTGGACGATGAGGCGGAATTTGCCTTCGGTCTGGAGCTGACGTGGGACGGAATCTTTAATCGCCGCTCCGCGTCCTCTGTTTAACTACCGGTGAGTGACTACTCGGTCGCAACTGGGTTGAAGAACACGTATTCCGGGCACTTGAATCAAAGGGTTAAGCGCGCCGATGATTAAGCATCGAAGTTCGGGGAATGCCCGGTTGGGGGACAGGGCATCCCCGGACCCGATCACAGACGCACTCGCCACCATCCTGGCTCCTTCGGGGGAGGAGAGCCAAAGACCGGCCGCCGGAATCCACCAAGGATCCGGCGGCCGGACCGTTTAAGCCTGCCGTCCATGCACCCGGGCCCTTGCAGCCGGAACGGCCGGGCCCAGATTGCTCAGGTTCTCCGGCCACGCGGCCGGTATTGCCGGCGTGTTGCGGAAACACGCCGGATTTGCCGTCCAGAACCTGAGCAGACTCGGGCCGCCGCTTCTCCTGCACAACGCCTGGCCGGCCCAGCCTCGTCCACATTCGCGTCCCACGGTCTGCACGGCAACGGCCCAGTACGCGTCAATGGGTCCGTGGAAGCTTTGCAGATTCTTGAACACCTGGGATCCGGGGCGCGGACCAAGACCCTCCTGGACAGAGGAGTCACACGGTCGGAGATCGGCAGGCTCACCACCACAGGTACGGCTGTCCGGCTCCGCGAGGGTGTTATCGCCCTGCCGACAGCCCGCCGCGACTTCGCCGTTGCCGGCATGTCCAACGGCTTCCTGACCTGCGCATCGGCAGCCCGGCACCTGGACCTTTGGCAGCTTCATCCGCCGGCATCCCTGCATCTGAGCTGCCGGCATGCCCGCCCACCCCAGGCTCCCGACGGCGGGCTGACTGAAACCGTTATCAACCACCGGGAGCGTTCGGAATCCGTGCATCCGCTGCTGCCGGTCCTGGGGCTCACGGACGTGCTGCTCCATGCACTGCGGTGCCTGCCGCTCCTGGACGCCGTCGTCATAGTTGAAAGCGCCGTACGATTCGCCTGGATCCGGCCGGAGGCATTGGTACGCCGCCTGGACGGAGACCGGAACGGGTGTGCCAGGAAGGCGATGGACCTGGTCCAGGGAGACGCGGATTCGCCGATCGAGGTAGTCGCGCGGCTGCTGTTCCGGGACAATGGTATCTTCACGGAAACGCAGGTCCAGGTCCCCGGGGTAGGGCGGGTGGACTTCCTGCTGGACGGGTTCCTGGTCGTCGAACTGGACGGCGCGGCCTATCATTCGGACCGGAAAGCACTCCGAAACGACCGCCGGAGGAACAACATGACGATCGTTGGGGGCTACCTGGTGCTCCGTTATACCTATGAGGACATCATGTTCGCCCCGGACGAGGTGCTGGCACAGGTTGTCCAGGTGCTCTCTGACCGGTTTGTCCGGCGGTAGTGTCCCGGCTGCTGCGGTTCAGTCTGCTCAGGTTCTTCGTCCACGCGGCCGGTTTTGCCGGCGTGTTGCGGAAACACGCCGGGTTTGCCGTCCAGAACCTGAGCAGACTCGGTCACCGGGCGGACATTAGCGGCGGTTCTTGAGGCTGCGGCTGTCGTCGCGGATCTGGCCCACGAGTTCCTCCAGGACATCCTCCAGCGTGACGATGCCCAGCACGTGGCCGGCCTCGTCCGTGGCGCTGGCCAGGTGCGCGCCGGTGTTCTGCATCCGGGTCAGCACCTGCCGCAGCGGCATGTCCGTGCGGATGGTCGGCAGCCGGCGGATGAGGTTCCGGGCCATGGGCACGTTGCGCTGTTTTTCGTCCAGTTCCAGCAGGTCCTTGATGTGCACATACCCCACCAGCCGGCCGGCATCGGAACGCACCGGGAACCGGGAGAAGCCCTCGACCGCCACCGCCTCGGCCATGGCCGGGGTGACGTCCAGGGGCAGCGTGGTCACCGTGTGCAGCGGCAGGACCACGCTGGAGACATCGCGCTCCTCGAACGTGAGCGCGCCCAGCAGCAGCTTCTCGTCGTTGATGTCCAGCAGCCCGCCCTCGCGGGATTCCTCCACCAGGGCAGCGACCTCGTCGCGGGTGAACACACTGGTCACTTCGTCCTTGGGCTGGACCTTCATCAGGCGCAGGAACAGGTTGCCGATCGAGTTCAGCAGCCACAGCAGCGGCTTGAGCACCTTGACAATCCCCACCAGCACCGGCGCCAGGATCAGGGCCATCCGCTCCGGACCGGCCAGCGCAATGTTCTTGGGCACCATTTCGCCGAACACCACGTGCAGGTACGTCACCAGCGTCAGTGCGATCGCGAAGGCGATCGGGTGCACCAGCGCCTCCGGGATTCCGACGGCGGCAAATGGCACCTCGAGCAGGTGGGCGATCGCCGGCTCGCTGACATAGCCCAGCGCCAGGGAACAGATGGTGATGCCCAGCTGCGCACCGGCCATCATCAGGGACACATGCTCCATCGCGCCCAGGGTGATTTTCGCTGCGCGTGACCCGGCGAGGGCTTTGGGCTCGACGATGGTGCGGCGGGCGGAAATCAGCGCAAACTCGGCGCCGACAAAGAAGGCATTGGCCAGCAACAGGACGACGGTCAGGACAAGGCCGAAGATTTCACTCATGACCGCACCGCGCTGTCCGCGCCGTTAGCCCGGCCCGCGCCGTTGTTCCGGCCACTGCCGTTAGCCCGGCCCGCGCCGTTCCCGGGGCCGTCATGCTTGCCGTTCCCGCCGCCGTCGTCCTCGTCGCGCAGCTCAGCCACCCGCACCCGGACGCGTTCGATCCGGTGCCCGTCCAGCTCGGTGACCTCGAAGGTCAGCTCCGCCTTGGGCTCACCCGGCACCGGTTCCGCCGGTACCGTGACCCGGTCGCCGACGTCGGCCAGGCGCCCCAGTTCCAGGGTGACCAGACCGGCCAGTGTTTCGTATTCCTCGTGCTCCGGGACCGCCACGCCCAGATACTCGGCCGCTTCGTCCGGGCGCAGGGAGGCGTCCAGGTCCCAGGAGCCGTCCGGGGCGGCGGCGATCCGGCGCTCAACCGGGTCGTGCTCGTCCCGGACCTCGCCGACCAGCTCCTCAACCAGGTCCTCCAGCGTGACCAGACCGGCCGTGTCGCCGAATTCGTCGATCAGCACGGCCATCTGCAGGCCGCCGCGGCGGAGCGTGTCCATCAGATGGTCCAGCTCCACGGTGTCCGGCACCGTCGTGACCGGGCCCATGACCTCGCCGACCGTGATGGTATCGCGCCGCTCGTAGGGGACGGCCAGGCCGTGGCGCACGTGCACCAGGCCGAGGACCCTGCCCTCGTCGCCGCTGACCACGGGAAAGCGCGAGTGGCCGGTGGCCTTGGACTGGATGAGCAGCTGGTGGACGGAATCCTCCGGCTCCAGCGTGACCATCTGCCCGCGCGGGGTCATGACATCGTTCGCGCGCCGGTCGCCGAAAGCGAAGGAGCGTTCCATGAGTTCGGCGGTCGCGGTCGCCAGCGCCCCCTGCTTGGCGGAGTGGCGGACCAGCCCGGCCAGCTCCTCGGCCGAGCGGGCGGACGCCAGTTCCTCCTGCGGCTCGACGCCCAGGCTGCGCACGATCCTGTTGGCCGTGCCGTTGAACAGGCGGATGAAGAGGGCGGTGCCCTTGCTGAAGCCGCGCTGGAAGCCCTGGACCGCCTTGGCGGTTTTCAGGGGTTCGGCGATCGCCAGGTTCTTCGGAACGAGCTCACCGAAGATCATGGTCAGGCCCGTGGCAAGCACCAGCGCGATCGTGATCGACGCCGTCCGGGCGCCCGCTTCGGGCAGCCCCAGTTCCTGCAGCGGCCCGACAATCAGGGCGGCAATGGCCGGCTCGGCCAGGAAGCCGATGGCCAGGTTGGTCACGGTGATGCCCAGCTGCGCGCCGGACAGCTGCGTGGACAGCGTCCGCATGGCTTTCAGGACGCCGGCAGCGCCGCGGTCGCCGCCCTCTGCGGCAGCTTCGACGTCGTTCCGGTTGACCGTGATGAGTGAAAATTCAGCAGCAACAAACGTGCCGCAGGCGAGGATAAGAACCAGGCCGATGACTATGGCTGCGACTTCCATCAGCGGTTCCACCTCGTCCCAACAGGGAGGCCCGAAGGCCTGGGTCTATGACACGGGGCGTCGCTGCGCGCGCTCATGGTCTCCATTCCGTTGGTGGTACTTGATGGTCGTATAGGAAACGATATAGCCCGCCGCGTTGTTCCGGCAGGTAAATGACGACGCCGGCACGCACCTCGCGCCGACACGCGGCTAGTCGTTGGGCCGCAGCCGCATTTCGCCCAGGAAATATCCCGCCAGGTCGTGTGCCACCGACACCAGACGGTTGAAGTCGTCGCTGTTCCTGATTTCGGGCGCCATGTCTGCGGCCGCAGTCGCCAGCCAGGATAAGGCTAGGGCAAAATCTTCACGCCCCCGCAGCATCTCCTCCTTGGACACCGTGCCCTCCTGCAGCTTTGCTTGGAGGATCCGGGCGTTCCGATGGGCGGCTTGGGCGGCCTCGGAGAAGGTGATGGTGGCGTCTGGCTCTTGCGGATCGATCGGCATGCTTTCATTCTCCTCCATTGCGTCGCACCATAGGCGACCGCTGAACCCGGATCGGCACGTTCAAAGGGGCCGGATAAACTGAACATGACGCCCCGCTGAAGGGATCTCCCAGCATGAATGACTCTTCCTCCCCGGCACGGTTTGACCGGATCGTCCTCATCTACAACCCCAAGAGCAGCGGTATTCCGGTGTACCTGGCGGAGCTTCTGCGCGCGGATCTGGAACGGCGCTTGCCTGATACTCCTGTCGCCCTGCAGCCCACGGAATCGGCCGGCCACGCCCGCGCTCTGGCGCGTGCGGCGGCGGGAGGCCGGCCGCTGATCGTCTCCGTCAGCGGTGACGGCGGGTACAACGAGGTGGTCAACGGGGTGATGGAGACCGAGGGAAGCCGGGCTGTCTGTGCGGTACTGGCGGGCGGCAACGCCAACGATCACCGCCGCAGCACCCGCCGGCTGCCGTTGATCGAGGCAATCGTCAGGGGCGAGGTCCGCCGGATCGACCTGCTGCGCCTGACGGTGGGCGAGGGGCCGGCAGCATGGTCGCATTACGCCCACTCCTATATTGGCTTCGGGCTGACACCGCTCATGGCCATCGGCATTGAGCAGGGCAATAAGGGAAGGCTGAAGGAGCTGGTCTCCGTGGTGCGCACGTTCACCAAATTGGCGCCCTTTGAGATTACCCGCGCAGATGGAGCCCGGGCCACGTTCGACAGCCTGGTGCTGGCCAATATTCCCGATATGGCCAAGTACGGCAGGATCAGCGAGGCAGGGGAGCCCGACGACGGACTGTTCGAGGTCGTCACTTTGCCGCATGCTGGCGGATGGCGTGTGGGCCTGATGGCCCTCCGCGCTGCAACCGTGGGGCTCGGGGTCCAGCCGAGCGTCAGCCGGTACGGGTTCATCACCATCGATCCGATTCCCTTCCAGATCGACGGCGAAGTCATGCAGATCGACGCCGACACTCCTGTCCTGGTTGAGTGCGCGCCAAGGGCGCTGGAAACGTTGGGGTAAGCCGGTTCCGGGGAATTCTTCCTCTCGCTAGACTGTTGCTCCAGGGCGCATTCCTGGTCTGCAGGGGAGGTCGGTGGCGTTGGACGCAGGCGGAGAACGACCGGAGGGACGCCGGAAAGTCAGGGCCGGTGGACATACCGGCCAGGTGAATGTTTATGTCCAGCTGCTGCGGCAGGTCCAGCGGGATGGTCTGCTCAGGCGGTGCTACGGGTTCTACTGGACGATGATCATCGGGATGGTCCTGGCCACCGCCGCGATCGGGGTCGGCATTGTCCGGCTGGGTGACTCGTGGTACCAGCTGGTTCTGGCGGGGCTGCTGGGCGCGGTGCTGGCCCAGTTCGGGTTCCTGGGCCATGAGGCGGCGCACCGGCAGATCTTCCGGTCGCACCGCTGGAACGAGTGGGCGGCCCGGGTGATTTCCGGGCTCCTGACCGGGCTGAGCTACGGCTGGTGGAGCACCAAGCACAACCGCCACCACCAGGCGCCGAACCAGGTGGGCAGGGACCCGGACATTGTCTCGACGGTGATGGCCTTTACCCCCGGGGCCGCCCGGGGACGGAAGGGGTTCGCCGCGGCTGCGGCGAAACGCCAGGGGTATCTGCTCTTTCCGCTGCTGCTGCTGGAAGGCCCCCAGCTGCATGCGGCGAGCATCCGGACCGTGGTGGCCGCTGCCGGGGTGAGGCACCGGTGGGTCGAGGCGCTGTTCCTGGCCGTGCATTTCGGCGGCTACCTTGCCCTGCTGGCCGCGGTGCTGCCGCCGGGGAAGGCGGCGGCGTTCCTGGCCGTTCAGCTCAGCGTCTTCGGGTTCCTGCTCGGTGCCGCGTTCGCTCCGAACCATAAGGGGATGCCCTGGGTGCCGGCCAATGCCACCATCGACTTCTTCCGCCGCCAGGTGGTGATGTCGCGGAACATCCGCGGCGGCCGGCTGCTGGACTTTGCCATGGGCGGCCTGAACCGCCAGATCGAGCACCATCTCTTTCCGGACATGCCCAGGCCGAACCTGCGCAGGGTCCGGCATACCGTGCGCGCGTACTGCCGCGAACACGGCGTCCCGTACACGGAAACCTCCCTGTGGGAGTCCTACGGGACCATCGTGCGGTACCTCAACCAGGTAGGCCTCAGATCCGGCGACCCGTTCAGGTGCCCGCTCGTGCAGCAGTACCGCGGTTAGCAGTACCGCGGGTAGCGGTACCGCGGGTAGTCAGTCGAAGGAGATCTGCCGCGCCAGTTCCTCGACTTCCTTGCGGCGGCCCGCCTCCGCGCGGCTCTTGAGCAGGGCCGCTTCGTCCCGTTGTTCCTGTTCACGGCGTGCCTGCTCGCTGATCTCCCGGACCAGGGAGCCGATCACCTTGGCCAAACCTGAATTCAGCTCTTCCAGATTGGTGTTGGCGATCTCCAGCCGCCGCTCGTCAATGCCGAGGCGGACGTGTTCGTAGCCCTGCTCCGCCAGCCGCTCATGGGCCGCCGGTCCCTGAATCAGCTTGGCCTCGGCCGTGTTGGGCCGCCGGGAGAACGCGGCCGACACCGCATAGCGGGCCGGCGCCTTCCCTAGGTACAGTTCGCTCGGGATGGCAACTACGGATGTCAGCCGCAGAGTGGATTCCGGGGAGGTGTCCGCGGCCGACGGCGACAAATTTGTGTTCATATGCCATTTTCCCACCACCGGCTCTCGGAGTAACCTGCGCCCTATGCGCCGGCCCCGCTACGGCACGGCCGGTCATACACTGGAAGCAGCCGGGAACCTCCTGACTCTTCCAGGCCGTTGGAGTCCCGTCCATTCCGGGAATGAGCAATGAGCATGAATGAGTACGAAGCGTCCCTGATAATCAAGGCCGGAGCGGCGGAACTGCTGACCGCCTCCGCCGATCCACGGTCGGAGGAAGGGTACGCCGGAGTGCGGGCGAATATTTCCCAGGCCCTTGCCAGCATCGCTGCGGCCCTCCGGAATTTCGAAGCCGGCACGCTGGTGCCCGGCCGGTCCACCGAATGGGCCGCGGACCTGAACCGCGTCGCGGATGATCTGGCGGCCAAGTAGCTCCCGCTGGCTCTGCAGGGCCCACGACTGTGTGGGCAAGCTCAGCCGTATACCTCGCCGATTCGATGAGGAGCAGTACTGATGAAATCCCAACCCAGGACCGCCGCACGGCGGGCGGGTACCGCCGTCGTTGTTGTATTGACGCTTGGGTTCACCGCCGGCTGCGGTGACAACCAGCAGGATCCCTCCCGGCAGGAGGGCGAGGACCTTGAGGCCGTAGCAGTGGGCGTGGACGGGGATGTCGGGCAGGTGGAGGTCCGCAGCCTGCTCATCGTGTCCACCGCTCAGTCCGAGCCCGGGCGGCTGCTGGGAACGCTGTCCAACACGTCGGGCACGGAAGCGCAGATCACCATCGCCGACAACGACGAGGACCTGCCGCTGACCATCCCGTCCAACGGCGACATCACGCTCGACACCGAAGAAACCGTGCTGGAGTCCGTGGCCGAGCCGCCCGGGACCAATGTGCCGGTGACGGTCTCCGCCGGAGGGGAGAGCGCCGAACTGCTGGTGCCCGTGGTGGACGGAACGCTGGATCAGTACCGGCAGTATGCGCCGGGCGGCGGGGAAACGCGGCCGCCCGCGCCCATCATGCCCGGCTACTGACCGAGGCGGCTACTGACTCAGGTCCGGTTCCATCGCGTCGCGGATGACATCGGCGAAGTCCCCGCGCCGCCCGTACGCCTTCCGCTGCCGGACGGCACCGGAGCCGTCGCGGAGGATGCTTCCGACGACGGTGTCCACCATCGTCTCCTCCTGCCACTCCGCGAGCACCGGGCGGATCAGGTCCAGCAGCCGGGCGACGGCGTCGCCGGCCGGGCAGGGGCGGCCGGTCACCGGATCGACCAGCTCGCCCTCGACGCCCGATCGGCTCGCCTGCCAGGACCAGAGCTGCAGTTGGGTAGCGGTGGCCGGGTGCGGGGCACGGCCGGAGCGCCACTGCCGCGAGGCGGTTTCCACCAGGGCACGGACGACGCCGGCCACTCCCGCTGCGTGCAACGGGTCCAGGCAGACATCGGCCACGCGGATCTCCACCGTGGGGAAGCGCTTGGAGAGCCGGGCGTCGAAGTAGATCATGCCGTTGTCCATGGGCACGCCGGAGCCCAGCAGGTCCTCCACCTGCCGGTGATACTCGGCCGGCGAACCGAAAAGGTCCATCGGGCCGGCCGTCGGCCAGCGCCGCCACGCCTGGTACCGGTAGCTGCTGTACCCGGAATCGGTGCCGTGCCAGAACGGGGAATTGGCGCTCAGCGCAATCACCAGTGGCAGCCAGGCGCGGATCCGGTCCAGGACCGCGACGCCCTCCTCATCCGACTCGATCCCGACGTGGACGTGGAAGCCGCAGGTCAGCTGCTCCGTGAGGGTCAGCCCGAACTTGTCCTGCATCCGGCGGAACCGCGGGGTCGCGACCAGATGGGGCTCCGGGCCCAGCGGGGAAGTGGCCAGGGCGACCGTCCGTGCACCCACCTGCGACGCGGCCGCATCTGCCATGGCCCGGCCCGCACGGATGGAGGCGGCCAGTTCGTCCAGCCGGGACTGCGGCGGGCCCACGATCTCGATCTGCTCCTGCTTCACTTCCAGGGTGAGCTTGTGGCCGCCCTGGTCCTGGGCGGGTCCGGCGCTGTGGGCTGCTGCTTCCTGCGCCGCTCGGACGACGTCCTCGGCCGCGGCCACCAGCCGGGTTCCGGAAGCGTCGACCAGCAGCACTTCCTCTTCCACACCGAAGGTGCGGACCGGGGATTTAACGGAACGGGCCGCGAACCGTTCAGCCGGGCCTGTCTGAACCGGACTGTGCTGATCCGGACCGGGAACCGGAGGGCGGATGCGGGATGGAGTGATGGTCATCGGCAGACCTAACTCGTCGTTGAATTGGGCCGCCTCTTCAGGACCCAAAACCAAGGTAACAGCAGCCCGCTCCGCTGGCTACAGCAGCCCGCACCGCCGGACTCGTGGCCGAAGTTGATCAACAGTAGGCTTATGGTTACGGCTGGCGCGTGCGAGCGTGCCGGCGGTATGTCAATGACCCCTGCGGAAAGGACAGTTCGATGAGCGAGCAGACCAGTGGCCGGAATACGGAGGCGGACAAGTTCGTCACTCCGCATACCCAGGATGTCCGTGACGAGGGTGTGCCCGGGGATGCCGCGGATGAGGCCAACGTCCTGCGCCTGAGTGAAGAGCAGGCGCTGATCGAGGAGCAGGCCCGCGGTGTGAAGCCGGAGGGCTACAGTGTTCCGCGCAGCGAGCCCAGCATGGGCCAGGCCCGCGAAAACCTGGACCTGCCGGATGCGGGGGCTCCGGATGCCGCCCAGGACAGCAGTGACGACCCGATGCACGGCGGCGCCCAGCACTGACGGGCGGGGCCGTCGGATCCCGCTGCGCCGGACCCCGCTGAACCGGATCCCGGTCAGGATGCCCAACCGGCTGGGGATCCGCCGGCAGGCAGCGCTGGCGGCGGCTGTCGTCGTCGCACTGGCACTGCTGGCCGGCGGCGCCCTGCTGCTGTTCCTCCTCCAGCAGCGGCTGCTGGACGCCCTCGGGGACACGGTGGAGACCCGGGCGGCGGTCATCGCCACCGCCCTGGATGCGGATGGACTGGACGACGCCGGCGAGCTGGTCGAGCGGATGGAGAGCCGGGAGCAGGTGGTCCAGATCCTTGGACCGGACGGCGACGTCCTGGCTGCGTCCGATGAAGACGTCGCGGATGAGGCCATCACGGACCTGCTGCTGGGCGAAGAGGACACTGCGCGCCGGATCGTGGACCTGAACGGCGCCCTGGACGGCCGGTACATGGTGGCGGGCGAGGGGGTGGAGGAGGACGAGGTCGAGTACACGGTCCTGGTGGCCGCCTCCGCCGAGCTCCAGGCAGCCACGGTCCGGACCGTGGGCCTGTACCTGCTGGTGGCCGCGCCGCTGCTGGTGGCGCTGGTGGTCCTGATGGTGTGGTTCCTGGTCGGCCGGTCGCTGACCGCCGTCGAGGCCATCCGGGCCCGGGTGGCCTCGATCGGCCCGGCCGAGCTGGACCGGCGGGTGGACGTACCGCCCACGCAGGACGAAATCGCGCAGCTGGCGGAGACCATGAACGCGATGCTGGCCCGGCTGCAGGCCGCCGACGTGCGCCTGCGCCGCTTCGTTTCCGACGCCAGCCATGAGCTGCGCACCCCGCTGGCCGCGGCGAAGACCTCGCTGGAGGTCGCGGCCCGGGATCCTGGCGGCTGGCCGCAGTCCCGCGGCCTCGTCCTGGCGGAGCTGGAGCGCATGTCCCATCTGGTGGAGAACCTGCTGCTGCTGGCCCGGGTGGACGACCAGGCGGCGTTCGTGAGGTTCGAGGACGTGGATCTGGACGACGTCGTCCACGGTGAACTCCGCCGCCTGGCGGCCTCTCCGGCGCCCTCTCCGATGATCGAGGTGCGGCTGGAGCCGGTGCGGCTGCGCGGTGACGCCGGACGGCTGGCGCAGCTGGTCCGGAACCTGCTGGACAACGCGCGGCGGCACGCAGCATCGCGGATCCGGGTGAGCGCGGAGCTGGACGGCGCCCGCGCCCGCCTGGTCATCGACAACGACGGGGACACGATCCCGGCCGCCGACCGCACCCGGATCTTTGAACGGTTCGTGCGCCTGGACGAGGCCCGCTCCCGGGACACCGGCGGCAGCGGACTGGGCCTGGCCATCGTGGCGGAAATCGCCAAGGCCCACGGCGGCACCGTCCGCGCCGGGAGTTCGCCCGAAGGCTGGACCCGCTTTACCGTCGACCTTCCCGCGGCTCCGGATCCTCCCGATTCACCCCCTCGCTGAGTCCGCACCACACGTCCGTTAGACGCGGCTTTCGAGCGTCTGGCGCTGAGCCAGTAGGAGAAGCAGCGGAGCCAGGCGGGGCGCCAGGGTCTAAGCTGGCTGGAGAAAACGCAGGTGCGGGAGGTGCCCCGGATGCGCGTGCTGCTGGTGGAGGATGAGAAACTGTTCGCGGAATCGCTCTGCCGCGGCCTGGCCCAGGAGGGCTTCGTGGCGGAAGCGGCCCACGACGGCACCACGGGGCTGTGGCTTGCGCTGGAGAACAGCTACGACGTCGTCATTCTGGACATCATGCTCCCCGGCCTCAACGGCTATGAGGTGGTCCGCCGGCTGCGGGAGGCCGAGGTTTGGACACCGGTGCTGATGCTCACCGCCAAGGACGGCGAGTACGACCAGAGCGATGCGCTGGACCTGGGTGCGGACGACTACTTGACGAAGCCTTTCAGCTTCGTGGTGCTGCTGGCCCGCCTGCGCGCCCTCATCCGCCGCGGCGCCCCGGCCCGCCCGGCTGTGCTGGCCGTCGGCTCGCTGGCGCTGGACCCGGCGCGCCGCACCGTGGCCCGCCGGCTGCCCGCCGGCGAGGAGCCGGTACCGGTTACGGCCAAGGAGTTCGCGCTGCTGCACTTCTTGATGCGCAACGCCGGCGCGGTGGTGTCCAAGGCGCAGATCCTTGAGAACGTATGGGATCCGGCGTTCGGCGGTGGTGACAACGTTGTGGAGGTCTACATCGGCTATCTGCGGCGCAAGATTGACGACGCCTTTGGCCTGAACACGCTCAAGACCGTGCGGGGCCTGGGCTACCGGCTCACCGCGGACGGTTAGCGCCGCTCCATCATCCTTCCCTCCTCCCTCCCTCCGTTGGCTCGGCAGCACGCGTTCGTCTGAGCCTTTATTCGTGCGTGTGCTGTTGACTTACCGGAGGTGGACGTGGGGACTGAACCGGGCGGGAGCCGGAAGCCCGCGGGGCTTACGACGCCGGCCGCCAGCCTTGGCGGTACAGCGCCGTCCTGATCTTCGCCACGGCTTTCTTCGCCTCGTTCCGCATATCCGGGGCTGATATCCGTACCTGTTTCCATCCGGCCATGTCGATCTTTTCTTCGCGGCCGATGTCCAGGTTCACCTGACCGGCGGCGCTGTGCCTGTCGCCGTCGTATTCGATGGCCAGGCGATATTCCGGGTAGCTCATGTCCGGCTCGTGAAAGGTGTCTCCCCACTCCGCGACGATGCGCTGATTAAGCACAGGCTCCGGCAGGCCGGCATTAATGATCGCCAGCCGCAGGCGTGTCTCCTGTGCGGAGTCCGAGCCCACCTGGCTCAGGTCAAGGGCCTCCCGCGCCCGCACGATGCCACGCTTCTTCTTGTGCCGCCCGAGCAGCTCGGCCAGGTCCAGCCAGGTGCGTGCCCTGGTGGTCAGGTAAACGCCCTCCTTTTCCTCGACTTCGTCCGGGCGGAGCAGGCACTGATGGCCGATGACGTCGGGGCGGCGGGGAGCGGCAGCATTGGACGGCCGGGAAATGTGGAACGGCTTCGATTCGCCGAGACCCTCCGGCCGGGGTAGGTCCCACAGTGCGGCGGCCGTTGCGTGTGAGGCAGCCGACCGGTCGGTGATCCGGGTGTAGGGCCGGACCTGGTCGAGCAGCTGCATGTCCTGGATGTCCGGCATCCTGATGCCGCGGCTGGGGATGGCGAGCTGCCGGTTGCGCATCTGTCCAACGGTGACGCCGCCCTTGAGGCCGTCGGTGAGCGTGAAACCGCTGGTGGCCAGATGATCGGGGAGGGGTTTCGATGTCCGCATTCGGTCATTATCGGCAGGCACCGTCCTCTTCCGCTCCGGTTATCCACAGCCGTGGGCTGACTCAGCACTTCGCGCACGAATGGAGCCTGAAACCTAGGATCACTCCGCAGCACACGTCCCTTTGAGCGCTCTTTCGTACGTTTCGCGCGGAGCCAGCGGGGGTGGTGGGGACGGGATTGGCAGGGACGGGAGTGGAGGGGTGGTAGGGCGCTGGGACGTCAGGCCCCGGTGAGCGCTGGGCCGTCGAGGATGCCCTCGATGTCCGCCAGCCGGCTTTCGACCTGACCCCGCCAGTCCGGCAGGCAGCGGCGGAACGGTTCCTGGATCCGGGCCATGAGGTGGAATGCGGTCCAGTCCGTCACCGCCTGCGGGTCCACCTCCGCCGACCGCGAATAACCCTGCAGCAGCGCCGGGGTCAGCAACAGTCCACCCCCGCCCAGGTCCGCCGCCGCGAAACTGCCCAGATCCGCCGCCGGCGGGCCGTAGGCGCAGCGGTCCAGGTCGATGATGCGCAGCTGAAACCCGTCCACCAGGACCTGGTCGGCGGAGAAGTCCCCGTGGATCAGGACAGGCCGGGCCTGCCGGCAGACCCGTTCGGCGATCCGCCGGGCAGCGCGTCGGAGTCGGAACTCCAGCTCCGGAACCAGGCTGGCCGTTTCCTGCGACAGTGCGTGGAGCCGGGACCGGATGGCGTCGGCACCCAAGGTGCGGGGACCGTCGTCGTCCTCGGGGAGCAGCCCGCCCGGAAGCGGCCCGGACCAATGGAGCGCAGCCAGTGCCGTGCCTGCGGCCTCGGCCGTCCGGCGGCTCCAGCGCTGCCGCTGGCCGCGGGAAAGTCCGTCCAGGTCCGCCGCCCCGAACCACGGGTAATAGGTGACGTTCGGGTGGTCCGGCAGCCCAGCCCGGGGCGCGAGCGGTTCCAGCACGGGCACCTGCCGGAAGCGCAGCCAGTGCAGCAGCGGTGCGAGGTCCGGCGCCGGCTTCGCGGACACCTTCGTCACCACCCGGGGCGCGTCTCCGGAAGACCCCAGTACCAGGCGCCGGTGCGGCAGGTAGTTGAGCATCTCGGCCCCGGCGGCCAGCGCCGGCAGCCGGCGGGCCAGGCGGTGCTGCAGGCAGACCCGATGGTCGGCCTGCCACGGCCCCAGCACCAGGCGGTGCCCTGCGCCCAACCCGGCGGTGCGCAGCCGGAAGTTGTACCGCTGCGCGGCGGCGAACATCTTCTGCTCCTTGCCGGCGTACCGCGGGTGGTAGCCGGCAGCCCAGCCCAGCCCGCCTTCGGCAAACAGCACGCGTGCCACCACCGACTGCCCCGGCTTGTATCGGAGGTAGTCCGCGCGCAGCGCCTCGCCGAACAGGCCGGAAAGTACGACGCCGTCCAGGACCGCATCGAGGGCCGGCAGGTTCGCGTCCACCGGGTCCGGGACGTCGGCCCGCTGCCGCTGTTTGCTGCCTGCTGTCATCGTCATGGTCCTGCCCGGTTTCCGGAGTTTCCGTAAGGGTCCATTACCACTGTGCTCCGCCAAGCTGAGACGAAGGTAAGACGGCGGGCGCCCCTTGCCAAAACGCCCTTGCCAACGCGGCCCGCCCGGAGGATCGTCGGCTATGGGCGGGCAGGCCGGAGGCGGGCAGCAACCGCGGACCGCGCCCCTGCCCGGCAGATCCCAAGGAGTGTGGCTGGTGAGCTGGCATCCACCCGTGCCGCCGGAGGCTGTTGACGACGCCGGCGCTCGCTGGCTGGTGGTGCGGGCCTGGCCGGATTTTGCGCCGGGGGAGTACGTTCTGGAAGTCGCCGCGCCCGGCCGGCCCGGCATCCGGGCCGCGCATTTCCGGCAGGGCCGGCTCGACCTCGTCCCGCTGGACGATCCGGAACTGCCCGCCCTGCGCCGGGAGGCCGGGTATGGGGAGGTAGTGGTTCACCGCGCCCACAAACGCGCAGTCATCCGGACCCCCGACCAGTACATCAAGGTCTATCGCCCCGGGCACGCCGAAGTCCCGGCCGAGCGCTGCGCCCGCTCAATCTCGTTGCTGGCCGGAGGCGGCTTCGTCACGCCCCGGATCCTGCGGGTGTCGTCGGACGTCATTGCCTTCAGCCGAATCCCGGGCCGGCGCCTGCTCGACCTCGGACAGGACCACAACGAGGTCAGCGACGAGTCCTTTGCCCGGATGTGGGCCCAATGGTCCCGGGCCTGGGTTGCACTGCTGGTCGCCGAGCCGGCGTACGCCGCTGTGGCGGCGCTGCCTCTCCATACACCTGAGGCCGAGGTGGCGACTCTGCGGCGCTGGGTGGATCCTTGGCTCCGGCACAGCGCGGGCGTGCCTGAGGTGCAGCCCGAGCGGGACGCCCTGCAGACGCGGACGGCGGCGGTGGCGGAGAGCCTGCTGCGGTCCGTGCCCGATCCGCCGGTGTGGGCCCTCGGGGACCTGCACGACAAGCACATCATCGGCCTGGGCGGAGGTTCCCCGCTGGGGCTCGTGGACTTCGACGAGGCGGCCCGCGCGGAGCCGGCCCTGGACCTGGCCAACCTGGACGTGCATCTGGACGTGCGGCTGCGCCAGCAGCAGCTGACGCCGGAGCGCTGCGCGGCCGCCCACGCGCAGGTGCGGTCCGCCGTCGGACAGCTCGGCGTCAGCCGCGTGCGGTTCGAGTCCTACGCCGCCGTGCACCGGCTCCGCTTGGCGTGCCTGTACTCGTTCCGGCCGCGGTGGGCGGCGCTGGCCTCGAGCTACCTGCAGGAACAGCTGCAGGTACAGTTCACCGCTCCGGCCCCACCCGCACGCTGATGTGGGTGGTCTTCCGGCGCAGCCCCACCCAGGCGGCCAGCAGCATCGTAGGCATGACCGCCATGAACCACACGGCCAGTGCGGTGTTGCGCTGGTCCGTGAGCGGGCCGACGCCCCAGTCGCGGCCCAGGGAGGTGAACCAGCCGGCTTCGATCGGATCGGGGGAGATGGCCAGCCAGCAGGCCCAGGCACTGAACGCCACCGCCGTCACCGCTGCTACCAGCCCGCGCGTGCTGACATGGATGTCGTTCCGCGCGGACCTGCCCAGCACGGACGCATGGAAACTTACCCCGATCACCAGGAAGTAGCCCTGGATCAGCTCGTGGGCGATGTGGCCGTCCAGCATCAGATGGAACGCCGGGGACAGGTAGTACGCTGCAACGGAGCCGAACAGCACCGCTCCGCTCACGGCCGGATGGCCCAGCCATTTGACCCGGGCCGCGTTGAGGTCGCTGGCTATCTCCAGCAGACCCAGGCTGCCGTCCAGTCTGGGTGCAGCGGTGGAGGTCAGCAGCGTGAGCGGCATGGCCAGGATCAGCAGCAGCGGGACGACAATCGCCAGCGCCAGCTGGCTGCCGGCGTGGACGCTGAAGAGCACGGGGGCATAGATCGCCGGCGCGCCGCAGGTGGCGTAGGCCACCATCGCCAGCCCGCCCAGCCACGTAAGGGTCCGGTGGGCGGGCCACACGCGGCCCTGCTGGTTGTAGCGGGACACCCCGCGGAGATACAGCGCGGCGGCGATCACGACGACGGTGAGCCAGGTCCAGTCGACCCGCCACAGGGTGAACCATCGCCCCAGCTCCAGCGGCGGCGGCAGTTCGTAGCCGGTCAGGCGGAGGGCCGGGGTCAGCTCAGCTGCGGTCACCTCAGGCACCGGTGGGGACGTGCTGGAGAGTGCGACGGCCAGCCCGCTGACCGCGCCCAGGAGCAGCAGTTCGACCGTGACCAGCCACCAGAGCGGCCCGCGGTCCATCCTGCCGTCGCCCTGCTTGCCGCGGTCCGGCCTGGGGGAGGACTCTGCACGGCTCAGCCGCAGGACGGTCCAGCGCCGGTGCGCGAGTCCGACAGCTCCCAGCGCCAGCGTCGCCACGGCCTTGACGGCGATCAGCGCACCGTAGGGGGACATGAGTCCGCCCCAGCTGCCGAGCTCCAGCGCGGCATGGGCGGTGCCGGCCCCGAGGACCAGGATGAAGGAGAACCCCACCAGCCCGGAGAACCGGCGTACGACGGCGGCCACTTCCTCCCTTCCTCCGGTGCCTGTTGCCGTCAGCCGGCGGGCAATCAGGGCCAGGACGAACGAACCGCCCACCCAGAGGCTGGCGCCGAGGATATGCAGGGCCAGGGTGTCGGTGTCCGCATTGTGATTGTCACTGCCCTCCACATGCGCTCTCAGGGTCAGCGGAGCGATGGCTCCGGCCGTCAGTACCGCGGCCGTTGCCAGCCCGGCGGTGGAGGGGGAGGCCATCACCAGGGTGAGGACCGCCACCGAGAGGATGATGACGGCCAGCCACGCCTGCCCGGCGGTGGTTCCGAGCATGAACGCGGCCAGGTTCCCCAGGAAGTGGACGTTTGCCGCCCCGGCGCTGCCGAGGGTTTCCGCGCAGCTGAAGACCAGGTTCGCCGTCCCGGCCAACACCCACAGCACGGCTCCGACGCCGGCAATCCGCATCGCCAGGGAGAATGCCGGGTGCGGCTGCCGGCCGGTATCGCGCGGACCTCCCGAGGATCCGGGCGGACCTGAAAGCGGACCTGAGTGCGGGCCGGACGGCAGGATCAGCAGGGCGAAGACCAGAGCGCCCAGCACCACGGACAGGGCAAGGTTATGGACCACGGCCGATAGCGGCACCGTCCACCCCGCCCACGCTTCCGGCCCGGTCCAGGCGTCCGGAACGGCCCGCTCAAGGGCCGCAGCTGCCGCCCAGGACAGTAGCGCCGCGGCGACGGCCACCGCTGCCGCGGCACAGCCCGCCGTCAGCCATCGCCGGATTCCGCGTCCCGCCTTCGGCCAGGCCGAACCTGCCGGCTGGACCTGGAGGTCCGGCCGGCTTGTATCGTCGTGGAGCGGCGGCCTCACTGTAGCCGCCACCGGCGGAACCTGAAATCGTCAGAAACCCGCACCAACTGTCCCCCCCCAAGCTGGGTCCCTATTGGAGCTGAGTCTCCGTGGACCTCCGACTGTCATAATCCAGCGCAGAATACCAATATTCATGCGCCTCAATACCTATCCCCGTCGATATCCTCAACAGCGGAACTTGTAAAAACCTTGGAATGCCCCGCCTCCCGCTGACGCAGTACGTAACGCACGAATGTGTGCTCTAACCGACGTGTGCGGCGGAGCCACCGTGCACACTGCGGTCCCGATGACCCCAGCGCCGGCCCGGGAGGTGGACCGTGAAGGTACTGACTGCTAACGAACCTGTGCTGCGGAGCGGCCGTGCCGCTCGTGGAGGAAACTACGACGCCGGCTGCTTGCCGTGGGCGTCAGGGCGCGGCTTGATTCTCGTGTCCGTTCGCACGTCGTGTGCCGGGGCGGCTGTTGGGGGGGCTGGCCCCGGCACACGATCTTCGCCTGAAGCGGCGTAACGTCACCACACACCGGGCACCATGGGAAAATCCCGGTGTTGCTTACGGTGTAAACCATCCGGCCCCTCGCTGCGCCGACGCTTTTCGCGCTCTAACGGGTTTTTCGCTAGCCGGCACCGGCCCGCGACAAGCCCAATCGGCGCGAAATACGGTGACTCCGCTCGAGCCGGGCCCAAGCCGCAATGAAACAATTGCCCCAAAGCGTTCAACCATGCCTGTGATCGTTGTAGGCTTTGTGTCACCTGAAGGGCTACTGGGAATCGGCCTTCGTCGGGATAAGTCGGGAACGCAATGGGGTTGCTGTGAAGCGGGATATGTACGGCCCGGACAGCGAAGGCAGCGAGGGCGTTGGGAAGACAGGCGACGGAGCAGAGACCTTCGCCGGATCAGTCGTGAGCCGGAGTTGGCCTCTGGTCGCCCGCGACCAGGAGCTGGATACGGTCCTGCGCGCCCTCGGGGGCCAGCACATCGCCGGCCACCCCAGCCACCCCGGACCGGGCCACCTCACGAACCAAGCCACCCAGCCGCCCGACCACGAGCCCGCCGGCGCCGTCGTCACCGGCGAAGCGGGCATCGGCAAGACCGCCCTGGCCCGCGCCCTGGCCCAGAAGCTTGCCCGTACCCACCATCTGGTCGCCCTGCGCGGCACCAACCTGGCCTCCCGCATTCCGTACGGCGCGCTCGGCCATCTGCTCGCGGATCTGCCGGATTCGGCGCTGGACTCCCCGGTGACGGTGGCGCTTGAACTGGCCCGGAACCTGCAGCGCGACGCCCACGGCAAGCCCGTGGCCATCCTGGTGGATAACGCCGGGCAGGTGGATCCGCAGGGTACCGCCGTGCTGATCCAACTGGTGTTCAGCGGCGCGGCCCGGGTGGTCGTGTTCGGCCGCCGCGCCAAGGACATCCCGGAGGACTTCCAGCGCCTGGCCCGCGACGGCCGGCTGGTCCCGGTGGAGCTGCCGCCGCTGACCGAGGAGGGCGTGGCCGCCACCCTGCGGACGCAGCTGCGCGGGACCGTGGCCCCGTCGGTGGTCGCCGCGCTGCACAGCCTCACGGAGGGCAATCCGCTGTACCTGCAGCGTCTGGTCGCGGAGCAGTTGGCCAGCGGGAACCTCTTCCTGGACCGCTGCCCGGACCGCGCCGAAAAGAACGACGACGGCGTGTGGGCCCTGCGCGGTCCGCTCACCGTGAGCGGCAGCGCTGCACAGGAGCTCATCCATGCCCGCGTGGCCCGCTACGGTCCGGCGCTGGCGGAGATCCTGGAGCTGGTCTCGCTGTCCGAGGGGATCCCGCTGCGCCAGCTGGTGGCCCTGTACGACCCGGAGGACATCTCCACTCTGGAGGACGAGGGCATACTGGAGATTGCCCTGACCGCGGATCCGATGGTGGTCTTCCGGAACCGCTTCGTGGCGGAGACGGTGCGCGCCAATGTGTCCGTGATCCGCAGCCGCGCGCTGCGCCGCAAGCTGGCCCCTGGGGGGCCCGGCCAAGGCGGACCCGGCCAGGCCGCCCCGCAGCCAGCCACCCCGGAAACAGCCGGCCCCTACGCCCACCCCGAGGGCGTCAAGGGTTCCCAGCTGCTGGCCTTTGCGGCGTGGACGCAGGCGTGCGGGGACCGGCTGACCCCGGCCACGGCACTGGCTGCAGCAAGGGAGGCCAACCGGCTGCTGGATCCGCTGCTGGCGCTGCGCGTGGTGACGGACATCCGCCCGGAGGACCCGGAGTGGACGGACGGGCAGCTGGCCACCGCCCGGGCGCACCTGATTCAGGAGGATCCGGAGGCGGCGATGGCGGCACTGGACGCGATCGGCCCGCATCGGCTGGCGGCAATGGACGGCGAGGAATTCCTGGAGTACGCCACCGCCCGCACCGTGGTGCTGCACGCGATCGACGGCCGCTCCGATGAGGTTCCCGAGCTTTTCGCGGAGGCTCGGGCACGGATCGAGCCCGTCGGCCCGTCGCCGGCCGGCGTGGACGAGGCCGCGTGGCAGGCGAAGTACGACGCCGGCCCTCATCCGGATACCGTCCGTCACCTGCTGAAGCTGGTCGCCCTGCGCGAGCTGGAGCACTACGCGTTCATTGGGAACTACCGGGACATCATCCGTCCGCTGCAGGAGCTGCTGCAGGATCTGCCGGACGGGGACACGCTGCCCGCGGGCGGCCGGGAGACCATCGCCGCCAGCGTCGTGGGTGCGGGCACCGCAGATCCGGCCGGCCCCGCCGCGCCCGCCCATACTCCGCCGCGCCCCCCGCACGCCGCGCGCACGCCGGACGAGCGTGAGTTCCGTTTTGCCGCCGCCGCGCTGCTGTGCGAGGCACTGGCGGTCACGGGCCGGCAGCAGGACGCCCTGGCCCTGCTGCAGGAGGTGCTGGCGCAGCTGCCCGATCCGGAGCTGGGCGCCCCGGTGCGCAGCACCGCGATGTCGCGGCTGTTCAAGTGCCTGCTGCTGGCCGGGCTGCTCAACCGCTGCCGGGTGCTGGTCCAGGAGTCGATCGATCGCATGCCCGCGCGCCTGCCCAGCCAGCGCGGGGGACTGGAGCTGGTCCTGGGCCTGGTCTACGTCCTGCAGGGCTACCCGCAGGACGCCCTGCACTACCTGCGCCTGGCCATCGCCCAGCTGCGGCAGCGGGCCACGGCCGCCAACCTGGGCATGGGCTATGCGGCCGCGGCCCTGGCCCACGCGGAAATGGATGAGAGGGACGCCGCCTACGAGTACCTGGAGTTGGCGGCCGGGTACGCCGATGCGGGCTCCTGGTTCACCCGGTCCATGACCGAGTACTGCAAGATGTCCGCCCGCCTGCATACGGGGGACCTGGACATGATTCCGCTGCTGCGGGAGACGGCGGAGGAGGACCTGCGGTCCGGCCGCTATGTTCCGGCGGAGATGCGGCTGGCCCTGGCCGCGCTGTGGGAGGATCCGGCGGCGCTGGCCCGGCTGGAGGAGATCACCGCCGGAGCGCAGGGGGCCCTGTCGCGGGCCATGCACGACTATGCGCGGGGCTGGCGGCAGCAGGACATGGGCCTGCTGCTGCACGCGGCGGACCTGGCCGCGGAAAGCGGCGGCGACGCCCTGGAGTACATGTTCTGCGCGCAGGCCGCCCGGCTCTCCGACCTTGCAGGCGAGTCCGGTGCAGGCGAGTCCGGTGCAGCCGCCCCGGACGAGCCGCACCACAACGGCCGCACCAACCACAAGGGCCAGCCCAGCCACAACGGCCACCCGCCCCACCCGCCTGGCTTCAATGCCCACCAGATGCTCTGGCACCGGGTCACCGATGACACAGGCCCGCAGCCCCGGCTGAATTCCGGCGGCGGGCGCAGTACGCAGCTGAGCGCACGCGAACGCCAGGTGGCCATGCTGGCGGCGGCGGGGCTGAGCAATAAGGAAATCGCAGGAAGGATCGGCAAATCCGTGCGCACGGTGGAGGGCCACCTTTACCAGATCTATGCCAAGCTGAATATCACTGCCCGCTCCCAGCTGAAGCAGTTTATGTAGCAGCCGGGACCGGAGGTGCGGGTGGAAGGGAGGGACTGTGGCGGACGCTGGGAACGTCGGCAGGCGGCTGATGCGCGCCGACGTCGAACGCCGGATCGAGGACTTCCTACGCGCGGACACTCCGCCGGGGGCCGTGCTGGTGGGGGAGCCGGGCAGCGGCCGCACCCAGCTGCTGCACTGGGCCGCGGAAAAAGCCGCCGAAAAAGCCGCCGCAGGCACACCGGCCTATACCGTCCACTGGCTCTCCGGCAGCCCCGCCCTCAAGGGCGTCCCGTACAGCGCCCTCGCCCCCTTCCTGGTGGGAATTGCGACGGCGGACCTCGCCTCGCCCGCGTCCCTCGCCCGGGAAACCCGCCGCCAGCTGGCCCACGCCGTCCTCGACGAAATGCACACCCAGCCCGGCCCGGTGCTGCTGGTCATCGACGACGCAGATGACCTGGACCCCGCCTCCGCCGCCGTCATCGCCGAGATGCTCGAGCACCGCCAGCTGCGTCTGCTGGCCACAGCCCGCGGCTACCCGGAGCAGGGCTCGCCCGCCATCGGCATCCCGCCCGAGTGGCATGAGCTCAAGGCCAACAACACCATCGGCCGCATCGACGTCCCGGCCCTGACTCCGGATGAAATGGAGCAGCTCTGCCGGCTGCTGCTGGCGGGCCTGATGGTGCGCTCGCAGACGGACATCGTCTGGCAGCTGTGCCGCGGCAACCTGGCCCTGGCGCACGCGTTGCTGGAGGACTCGCGCAGCAACGGGACCCTGGTCCGGCAGGACGGCACTTGGGTGGTGGGCACGGCCCGGCGCCGGCACTGGCCGCACTCCATGGCTGCGGTCCGGCACGCGCTGGACCGGCTGGGCCAGGATGCGCAGGAAGCGGCCACCCTGATCGCCATGGCCGAGCCGGTGGAAACCGCGGCCGCCGCCGCGGTGGCGGGGGACGACGTCGTACGCCAGCTGCGGGAGGCCGGAGTGGTGACGGAGGACGACGCCGGCCTGCACCTGCGCTATCCGCTCGCCGGGGAGGCGATCCGGCTGATGACCCCGGTGACCGAAAGCCTGCGGCTGCGGCCCAAGGTGCTGGCGCTGCTGGAGGCGGAGCCGGACTCGTCGCAGGGGCTGCAGCGGCTGGTGGCATGGTCGCTGACCTGCGGGATCGAGCTGCCGGAGGAGCAGCTGGTGCGCGCCGGCATCGCCGCCAGCAACCTGGCCGGGCTGAACCTGGCGGAGAAGGCGGCGGCCGGGATCGTCTCGGAGGAGAACCGGGTGATCGCCCGGCTGATCAAGGCGCGGGTGAGCTACCACCGGGGGGACACGGAGAGGGCAGCGCAGCTGATTGACGGCGCCATCGACGAGGCCCCGAACGTCCACACCGTGCAGTTCGCCGCCGCGCTGGCCCCGGCCATCCGGGTCTGCCGGCCGCGGCCGTGCTCGGCCCTGGAGGAGGATGCGCGGAAGGTGCGGCAGGCCGCGATCCGGCTGCTCGGCCCGGAGAACCGGGTGCCGGAAAACCGGGTGCCTGAGCACCGGGCGCCGAATAATAGGACACCGGGCAACCACCCGGCGTCGAACCACCACCCGCCCAAGTATCCCGCGCTCGCGGACGCCGCCCAGGCCCACAGCGACCTGGCCCGTGCGGCGGAGCTCCTGGAGCTCATGGCACTGGGCTGCCGCGGCCAGTACACGGAGATGGGCCGCCGGCTGAAGGAAGCCGCCGGGCTGCACGCGGCCCGGACCCGGGACCGCAGCCTGCACGTCACGCTGCTGGTGCTGGAAGCGGAATTCCTGTCCACGGTGGGCCGGCCGGAGTCGGCCGCGGCCCGCACCACGCAGGCCCTGGAGCTGATGAACCGGTACCCGGACGAGCTGCTCTTCCACGCGGAGGTGATCCTGCGCCGCCACCTGCTGGCGCTGCTGCAGTCCGGCCGGTGGGCACAGGTGCCGGACCTGCTGCAGGACTACGCGCGGCACACCCCGTACGCGCTGGCCTACTTCGGCACCGCCGTGGACGTGATGATCGCCTGGATGCAGGCGCGCGTTGGGAACATGCACCGGGTGCTCCAGGTGCTGGAACCGGTGCTGCCCGCCCTGGACCGGGTAGACAACCAGCGGATGCGCGGGCTGGCCCGCGCGCTGAAGGCCTTCGCGCTGGCCCGGCTGAAGGATCCGGGCGTGGCGGAGGCGCTGGCCCAGTATGAAGAAGTACGACGCCGGGGCCGCGGCTTCATCACGATGATCGCCGAGGCGTACGCGGCCTGTGCCCGGCGGATGGCGGGCCTGCCGGACGACGGCGTGCTGGCGCAGTGCGCGCAGGCGGCCGCGGAGTCGGGCATGAAGGCCGCCGAGACGGAGATCCTGGCGCTGGCCGCGGCGGTCGCGGCGGATGTGCCCGCTGCCGAGGGGCCGGAGGCCAGGCAGCAGGGGCTGAAGCGGCAGGCCGCGCTGCTGTCCCGCCTGTCAGAGGTCGCCAGGGAGTGCGAAGGCATCACGGCGGAGGCCATGTCCTCCTTCGCCCAGGCCCTGCTGACCCGCCGGCCGAAGGACCTGTCAGACGCCTCCGAGCGGCTCTCCGAAGCGGGGCTGCAGCAGTACGCCGCGCGGGCGCTCCGGCTGGCCGCGTCCATGGCGGTGGAGCGCGGCGACTTCGCCACCGCCCGGAAGGACGCCTTGGCGGCGGCGCGCATCCTGCAGCAGCTGGGCCTGCACGCGGTCCTGGGCAGCGCCGAGGACGCGCAGCTGAGCGAACGTGAGTGGGACGTGGTGAAGCTGGCCGTGCAGGGGCTGGGCAACAAGGAGATCGCCGCAAAGCTGCACCTGTCCGTGCGCACCGTCGAGGGCCACCTGCGCCGCAGCTACGCCAAGGTGGGCGTGCGCAACCGGGCGGAGCTGATGGTCACCGTCGCCGTGGATGTCCCCGGCCAGGGCACGATCGACGACCCGGACGACCCACCCTCCATCTCACCCTCGAACCCTCCACCCCCGACCCACCCACCAACGCCGAAACCTCAGTTTTTGCAGGAAATGGGCGTCAGAACCTACAGAAACTGAGGTTTCGGCGAAGGTGGGTTGGGTCTGCTGGCGGGGACCTCACCCTCCCGCTGACTCTGCAGCACAGGTTCGTTAGCGCCCTCAGACGTGCATCTGCTGCTGAATCATCGGGTGCCTTTCCCCTTACCTCCCGTTCGCTGCGCAGTACGCGTTCATTAGCGCGGCCCATCGTGCATGTGCTGCAGAGCGAACGATGGAGGAGGGGAGGGACGGGGAAGAAATGGCACACTCCAAGGAACTCCCAAGGCTTTCTGCCAATCATGAGGGCAGTCGAAGGACTAGTCTTATTAATTAATCAATGGGGATAAGGCTGGTCTATGGCGCACCGTGCAAGGCAAGTCCATGGGAGGCCGCGGCCGGTACCGCTTCGTGGGAGCGGAACCGGCGGCACTGAAGAAAATACGGGGAAGTGTCCGATGAGCGGCGAAGCGTCGATCCGTCACCAGGAGGCAAGGCAAATCCTGGACCGTCTGCAGTCAACTGAGCTTGCCGGCGTCGTTATTACCGGGCCGTCCGGAGGCGGCAAGTCCACGCTGCTGGACGCCGTCGTCCAGGCCGCGGAGGAGACGCACAACATCGTCCGCCACGCGCTGACGCCGGCGCTGCGGGAGATCCCGGGCGGGATCGGCCTGCATCTGGCCCCCGGCTATCCGCTGTCCGGCGAAGCCGTGCCGGTGGCCATCCTCAACGCCTGCCGGCGGTACATCCACAGCGGCGTGGACCCGGAGAAGCCCACGCTGCTGGTGCTGGATAACCTGCAGCACGCCGACGACCTTTCGCTCTGGCTGGTCACCCAGCTGGCCGAGACCCTGGACCTGCAGGTAGTGGGAACCCACTCGGCGGAGACCGCGTTCTCCCCGGACCTGCAGGAGCTGGTGACGGAGGGAACCATCGGGCTGCACGCCCTGCGCCCGCTGACGCTGGAGGCCGCGACGGCAGTGATGGGGGCCATGCTGGGCGGGGCACCGGCGCTGAGCCTGGCGCACGAGGTCCACGCTCTGGCCCAGGGCAATCCGCTGCTGATGCGCGCCATCCTGGAGGAGGCGTCCCTCACCGGGGCGATCGCCAACCGCGACGGCGTGTGGGTGGGTATGCGCCCGATCGACACCTCCGGGCGCCGGCTGCGGGAGCTGATGGAACGCCGGATGGGCCGGTACACCCCGGCGGAGCGTCGGATCGTGGAGATCCTGTCCCTAGCCGAGCCGCTGCCGCTGGCCACGCTGGAGCGGCTGGTTGAGTCCGCCGCGCTCTCCGGACTGTATGCGGCCGGCGTGATCGCCGTGCGCAACGAGCCCCCGCGCAACGTCACCCTCTCCAGCTCGCTGGAGGCGGAGGTTGTCTACCACACCATCGCGCTGCCCCGCTCGGTCGCACTGCGCACCGAAGTCCTGCACGCCTCCTCCGCGACCGTCCCGTCGGCGGAGCGAATCGAAAGCGAAGCCGAAGCCCCGGAGGGCGCCGGTGAAGCCGAATCCCGCGCCGCCGAATCCCGTGCCGCCGAACCCCGTGGCACCGGCTCGCTCTGGGAAACGCTGCGCCGGGTCGAGTTCTCGCTGGACTGCGGCCTGCACGTGCCGGACCGGCTGCTGCTGGAGGCCGCCCGCGCCGCCAATGACCTGATGGACCCCGAACGCGCGCTCCGGCTGGCCACCATGGTGGCGGACCGCCGGCACCAGCTGGCTGCCCGGACCGAGCAGGCCCGCGCGTTCTTCTACGAGCGCCGCTACCACCAGGCCTATGTGCTGCTGACCCGTGTGATCGAGCAGGAGCAGGAACCGGCCCGCCCCGAATTCGTGCGTGCGGTCTGCCTGCTGGTGCACCAGATGATCCCGCTGGGCCTGAACTCGGAGGAGGAGCTGCGCGTGGTGCGGGATGCCGCCGAACGCTTCCGCGCCGCCGCCAGGCTGGCCGTGAACCGGGCGGACCATCCGCTCAATCCCAAGGCGCACAAGAAGATGCTGGACCGCATGACGGTGGCCGAGGCCGCGGTGGAGGTCCGCTCCGGAACCTGGCCTGCTCCGGACCATCCGATGCTCTCGCTGCCGGACGGCCGCCCGGCCAAGTCGCTGGAGGCCACGCTGCTGCGTTCGCTTGTGGCCCAGGGGCTGGCCGCCAAAGGCCGGTTCGAGGAGGCCGCGGAGATGTCCCGGGACGCGGTGGACACCATCACCCAGGTCCCCAGCGCCACCGTGGAGGACGCCATCTCCGTGCTCGCCGAGTACGCCGGGGTGCTGACCTTCCTGGGCCGTTTCGGCGAGCCGGAGATGCTGCGTGCCGGGCACCTGAACGGCGCCAGCCCGTGGATGAAGAACATCGGCGGGCCCATCCAGCTTTTCCGCGGCATGGTGCTGTGCCGGCAGGGCAAGTACGCCCTGGGGCTGCCGGAGCTGCGCGCCGCGGTGTCCCAGCTGGGCACCCGCGACGACATGGGCCTGCTGCCGCTGGCGCTGGCCACGCAGGCAGCCGCCGGCTGGATGTCCGGGCAGCGGGAGACCGTGCGCCAGGCGCTGGAGCGCTTCGACGAGGTGCCGCGCTACGACCCGTACCTGCCCGCCCGGATCGCGGACTGCTACGCCTCCGCTGCCCGGGCCGCGCTGGGGCAGTCGGCGGAGGCCCAGGACCTGCTGCGCGAGCTGGCGCACGAGGCGCACGAGCACGGCACCACCGGGGTCGAGCAGCTGGCGCTGGATCTGCTGGGCCGGCTGCGGGAGTCGGAGCGGCCGGAAACGTTTACGCACGTCCCCGGAGCGGAGGCGCTGGGCCGGATGACGGCGGAGCTGGCCACCGCGTATGCAAAGGCGATGGCGGCGCAGGACGGCACGGCGATGCTGGAGGTCGCCCGGCATGCCCTGAGCCAGGGCGATTCTCTGCTGGCCCGGGATTACGGGATCAAGGCCCGGGATCTGTTCGCCGCGCAGGCCAACCGGCTGGGCCAGCTGCAGGCGGGCAAGCTGCTGCGTGAGCTGGGCATCGATGCCGGGGAGGCGGTGCTGGCCGAACCGCCGACGACGACGACCGCCATCCCGGTCGTGCGGCCCACCCCGGGTGCGGGTGAAGTCAGGGGCGCCGGGGGTGCCCCGGGAGCAGGCGCCGCCGAGGGCACGGGGGCCGGGCTCTTCGGGCCGGCGACGCCGCCGTACGGCATGCCGGTGGCCGGCGTGCCGGGGATGCCGCAGCCGCCGGTGTACGAGCCGCCCACGACGACGGGCCGGATCCGGAAGATCTCCGTTGGCGCCACCCAGGCCCCGGATCCGGGCCTGACCGCGCGCGAACGGACCGTAGGGGAGCTGGCCGCCGCCGGTGCCTCCAGTGACAGCATCTCCAAGAAGCTGGGCATCGCGGTGAACACGGTCAACGCACACCTGCAGCGGGTCTATACCAAGCTCGGGGTCTCCAGCCGGGCCGAGTTGGCCCAGGTGTGGGCCTCGACCCCGGGCGCCGGCTCGCGGCCGCGCCGGCCGCGGGGGAGCGCCTAGTCCCCTCCCGGTGACTCAGCAACAGAAGCTGGAATGTGCGCTGAGGACGACCTTTGGTGCGGAGCCAGTGGGAGGCCAGCGGGAGGGGCACCGCGCAAAAGGACTTCGTAGACATGGGAAGGCTTCCCGGAACGCGGTCGCGAGGTCGACGCATAACGGGAAGCCAGCATCTCCACAGTATTTATCAGCGTTCTGCCGGCACAATGCCTTTCCAATTGCACTTGCGTACCGGTTCGCCCGGGCCCCGGGAAACAGTTGCCGTACCGTTATCAGGCTAGTTCCCTGCGTCCGCCCGGACGGGTGTCCGGTAGAGCACCAGGACGACGGCGACGCCGATGGCCCCGCCCAGCAGCTGGGCCAGCACGAACGGCAGGACGGAGCCGGGCTCGATGCCGGCGAAGGTATTGCTGAAGATGCGGCCGACGGTCACGGCCGGGTTGGCAAACGAGGTGGAGCTGGTGAACCAGTAGGCCGCCCCGATGTAGGCGCCTACCGCGGGGCCGGCCAGTGTCGCCGCCCGGCCGGTGCGGACCAGGGCGAAGATGACCGCCACCAGTCCGGCGGTGGCGACAATTTCAGCCACGAAGAGCCCCGTTCCGATGCGTTCCTTGGTGGCAATCGTGGTCGGGACCTCGAACATCAGGTTGGCCAGCACCGCTCCGGCGATGCCGCCGGCCAGCTGCGCCACGATGTAGGCGCCCACCATCGGCAGGGTCGGCCCGCCGGGATGGCGCCGGTCCAGGAACCAGTCCGCCAGCGAGACCACCGGGTTGAAGTGCGCACCGGACACCGGTGCCAGTACCACGATCAGCACCGCCAGGCCCAGGGTCGTGGCAATCGAGTTCTCCAGTAGCTGCAGCCCGACGTCGTCGGGGGAGAGGCGTTGGGCGGCGATGCCGGAGCCGATCACGATGGCCACGAGCAGTCCCGTTCCCAGGAATTCAGCGAACAGGCGGCGGCTTAGGGACGGTACGACCGCCGCTTCAGTAGTTGTCATGGAACAAAATTGACAGAAACCCATCGCCTCAGTCAACATTGACTCAATGGACACTGAACTAAATGACGGACTGCAGCGGCGGGTGGCGCTGCACGCAGCCCTGGCCGACCCGGCCCGGCTGCGGATCGTCGACACGCTGCTGGTCGGTGACGCTTCGCCGTCGGAGCTGGCCGCGCTGCTGTCGATGCCGTCGAACCTGCTGGCCCACCACCTGAAGGTCCTCGAAGGTGTCGGGCTGGTGGTGCGCAGCAGGTCCGAGGGGGACCGCAGGCGCTCCTACCTTCGGATCGTTCCCGGCGTACTTGATGCCCTCCGCCCCGGCGCCCCGCGTCCGGCGGCCCGCGTATTGTTCGTCTGCACCGCCAATTCCGCCCGCTCCCACCTGGCCGCGGCGCTCTGGCGCCGGGCCAGCAAGGTGCCGGCTGCCTCGGCCGGCACCCACCCGGCCGCCCAGATCGCTTCCGGAGCCATCGCCGCCGCCGAAAGGCACCACCTGGCGCTGCCGAGGGTGCGCCCCCGGCAGGTCGCCGACGTGCGCACGGACAATGACCTGGTCGTCACCGTCTGCGACCGCGCCCACGAGGAGCTCGACCTGAAGACCGATGTCCACTGGTCGGTGCCGGATCCGATCCGGGCCGGCACGCCCGAAGCCTTCGACCGGGCCCTGGAGGAGTTGGGTCGGCGCGTGGAGAACTTTGCCCCGCTGCTGGCCCCGGCCGCCACCAACTAACCGCCACCAACTGACCACCCCTGCATATCCCGCTACCCAAGGAGTCCTTCATGACCGCCGAAACCGCCAAGAAGCCGTCCGTCCTGTTTGTCTGCGTCCACAACGCCGGCCGCTCCCAGATGGCCGCCGCCTACCTGACCACCCTCTCCGAAGGACGCATCGAGGTCCGCTCCGCCGGCTCCGAGCCGGCGGACAAGGTCAACCCGGCCGCCGTGGAGGCCATGAAGGAAGAGGGCATCGACATGTCCGCCGAGATTCCCAAGGTCCTGACCACCGAGGCGGTCAAGGAGTCCGACGTCGTGATCACCATGGGCTGCGGCGACACCTGCCCCATCTTCCCAGGCAAGCGCTACGAGGACTGGGAACTGGAGGATCCGGCCGGCAAGGGTGTGGATTCCGTCCGCCCGATCCGCGATGACATCAAGGGCCGCATCCAGGCCCTGATCGCCGACCTGCTGCCCGCCAAGTAGACCCCGCCCCTTAGCCTGAAGGATTTCTGTCGTGAGTACCCATAGTCTGATCATCATCGGTTCCGGTCCCGCCGGCTACACCGCCGCCGTCTACGCCGCCCGCGCGGGCCTGGCACCGCTGGTGCTGGCCGGCTCGGTCACCGCGGGAGGCGCCCTGATGAACACCACCGAGGTGGAGAACTTCCCCGGCTTTCCCGACGGCATCCAGGGCCCGGAGCTGATGGAGAACCTGCAGCGGCAGGCCGAACGGTTCGGGGCGGTCATCGAGTACGACGACGCCACCGCCGTGGACCTGAAGGGCCACCTCAAGCAGGTGGTCACCGGAGCCGGCAGGACGTACGAGGCGCCGGCGGTCATCCTGGCCACCGGCTCCGCCTACAAGGAACTGGGCCTGCCGGAGGAGAAGAAGTTCAGCGGCCACGGCCTGTCCTGGTGCGCCACCTGCGACGGGTTCTTCTTCCGCGAGCAGGACATCATCGTCGTCGGCGGCGGCGACTCGGCCATGGAGGAGGCGCTCTTTCTGACCCGGTTCGGCAGGACGGTGACCGTCATCGTACGCCGGGACGCGCTGCGGGCCTCCCGGATCATGGCCCAGCGGGCCCGCGACAATGAGAAGATCCGCTTTGAATGGAACAGCGCCGTCACGGCCATCCACGGCGACGGCAAGGTCTCCGGCGTGACGCTGACGGACACCGTCACCGGCGCCGTCCGGCAGCTGGACGCCACGGGCATCTTCGTGGCGATCGGGCACGTGCCGCGGACCGAACTGCTGGTGGGCCAGATCGACCTGGACAGCGAGGGCTACATCAGGGTCGATGCGCCCACCACGGTGACCAGCGCCCGCGGCGTCTTCGCCTGCGGCGACGCCGTGGACCACCGCTACCGCCAGGCCATCACCGCAGCCGGCACCGGCTGCGCCGCCGCGCTGGATGCCGAGCGCTACCTCGCCGCGCTGGCCGACGCGGACAGCATCGCCACCGCCGTCGTGGAGGAACCCACCCACGCCTGATACGCACCGCCGGACAGCCAGCCGCTCACCGCGGCGAAATGATGGCGGCGGCCCGTTCCAGGGCGCCGGGAATGATGGAGTAGTAGGCCCACACGCCGCGCTTCTCGCGGTGCAGGATGCCGGCGTCGACCAGGATCTTCAGGTGATGGGAGATGGTCGGCTGGCCCAGTCCGATGGGTTCGGTCAGGTCGCAGACACAGGCCTCGTTGTCCTGCTGTGCGGCGATGAGGGAGATCAGGCGCAGCCGGGCCGGGTCGGCCAGGGCCTTGAGCAGCTGGGCGGATTTCTGCGCGTCGTCGGCGCTGAGTACCTCCCCGGTCAGGGGGCCGCAGGAGCAGGCTTCGAGAACCCGATGCGGGAGCGTGTGCGCGGTGTTCATGGTCCCATTATGCCTTACACATTGACAGTCATCGATATCTCCGCGCATACTCAAGACCAGTAGACATCGATATTCTTCGATGTCTAATGAAGGAGGACATTCATGCCTGAGACCACCAGCCTTCCGGTGGCGGTGATCGGCGCCGGTCCCGTCGGCTTGGCCGCGGCCGCCCACTTGCTGGAGCGTGGACTGACGCCGCTGATTTTCGAAGCAGGCCTGTCGGCAGGAGCCGCGATCAGCGCCTGGGGCCACATCCGCCTGTTTTCGCCGTGGCAGTTCAACATCGACGCCGCCTCCCGCCGTCTGCTGGAGGCCTCGGGCTGGGAGGAACCCCGGCTGACCTCCCTGCCCTACGGGTCGGAGCTGATCGAGCGCTATGTCGCGCCGCTGGCCGCCATCCCGCAGATCGCCGCCGCCCTGCACACCTCCTCTCGGGTAGTCGCCGTCAGCCGGGTCGGCATGGATAAGACCCATTCCAAGGGCCGGGAGGAGCGGCCCTTCCTGGTGCGCATCGAGTCCGCCGACGGGTCGGTCACCGACCACCGGGTGCGCGCCGTCATCGACGCCTCCGGCACCTGGGAGCGGCCCAACCCGCTGGGACAGGCCGGCCTGCCCGCTCCGGGAGAGGACGAGGCCCGGCGCCTGGGCCTGATCACCGCGCCGCTGCCGGACGTCACCGGTGCGGACCGGGAACGGTTCACCGGACGGCACGTGCTGGTCGTCGGGGCCGGGCATTCGGCGGCCAACACCCTGCTCTCGCTGGGCCAGCTGGCCAAGAATGAACCCGGCACGAGGATCAGCTGGACCGTCCGCGGCCCGTCCGTCACCCGGCTCTACGGCGGGGGAGACCTGGACGGGCTGCCCGCCCGCGGCCAACTCGGCACCAGGCTACGGAAGCTGGTCGAGGACGGCATCCTCGAGCTGCACACCTCCTTCACCATCACCGGGTTCAAGACCGGAGACAACCTGCTGGCGCACGGCTCCACCCCCGAAGGGGACACCGAACTGAACGTGGACCTGCTGATCCCGGCCACCGGTTTCCGCCCGGACCTGGACATCCTGCGCGAGGTCCGGCTGGAACTGGACCCGGGCGTCGAAGCGCCCCGGGCGCTGGGCCCGCTGATCGACCCGGAATTCCACAGCTGCGGCACGGTACCCCCGCACGGGGCGAAACTGCTGGCCCACCCGGACCAGGATTTCTATATTGCCGGCATGAAGTCCTACGGCCGGGCCCCGACGTTCCTGCTCGCCACCGGCTATGAGCAGGTCCGCTCCATCGCCGCCGCCCTCGCCGGCGACCACCAGGCCGCCGAGCGGGTCCAGCTGTCCCTGCCCGAAACCGGGGTCTGCTCCTCGGACTTCGGCGGCAGCTGCGACACCACCCCGGCCGCAGCCACCGATGCCTGCTGCCCGCCCGGGCCCCAGCCGGTGTCCCTGGGCTTTGCCACCGGCACCGCCCACGGCCGCTCCTCCGACCCGGACTGCTGACCGCTCACTACAGACTCCTAAGGAGAAGAAATGACGTCCACACCCCGTGTCCTGTTCGTTTGCGTCAAAAATGGCGGCAAATCCCAGATGGCCGCAGGCCTGGCCTCGCAGCTGGCCGGCGACCGGCTCGAGATCAGCTCCGCCGGCACCCAGCCCGGCGACAAGATCAACGCCCTGTCCGCCGAATCACTGGCCGAACTCGGCATCGACATCAGCCATGAAGTCCCCAAAGCGATCACCGACGAGGCCATCCGGGCCGCAGACCTGGTCATCACCCTCGGCAGCGAAGCCAAGGTCAACCACATCGACGGAACCGAATTCCGCAACTGGGATATCGACGAGCCGTCCCTGCGCGGCATCGAGGGCATGGAACGCATGCGCCTGGTCCGTGACGACATCCGCCGCCGGGTCGAGAGCCTTCTGACGGGACTGATAGCACCAAAACGCTGACCACGGCCGTGCGGCCCCGGTTAGGTACCGGGGCCGCAACGGCGTGCTTGCCTGTAGGTAGACGGCTAGGCCTCCGGGTCCACCGCTGTACCTGCGGCAGGGAGGGTTCCGAACTGGGTGTTCCAGCGGGACATGAAGGCCGCCATCGCGTCCCGGTTGACCGGGGCCTGCGGGTGGAAGCTGCCGTCGGGGAAGCCGGTGGTGATCCCGGTGGAGGCCAGCCAGGTGATTTCGGTGTAGAAGGGGTGGTCGGTGGCCACGTCGCTGAAGGGCGAGACCGCCGGGGCGGTGAAGTCCGGGGATTCGGCTAGCCGGTAGAGGAACGCGGCCATGGCGTCGCGGTTGACCGGGGCCAGGCTCCCGTAGCTGCCGTCGGGGTGCCCGGTGGTGATGCCCTCGGAGGCGAGCCAGGTGATCTCCCGGTAGAACTGGCCGGTGGCTGCCAGGTCGGTGAACGGGGAGGCGGCCGGCGCGGTGAAGTCCGGGGAGCCGGCTAGCCGGTAGAGGAACGCTGCCATCGCGTCGCGGTTGACCGGGGCCGCGGGGCGGAAGGTGCCGTCGCCGAAGCCGGTGGAGATGCCGTTGGCCTCCAGCCAGTTGATCTCGGTCAGGAACGGGTTCTCCTCGGTGACGTCGGTAAAGACCGACGGCGGCGGGGCCAGTTTGCCCTGGACAGTAAACAGATTGGTTTCCAGGTTCGTGCCGGGGCCTTCGACGCGGAAGAAGTTCGTGTCGTACGGGCTGCCGGTGACGGTGTGCGGAACATTCGCGTCGCCGACGTGGCCGGCCGGGGCGCCGGCGTCCCAGCGCAGGAACGGGCCCACGCGTCCGGCGGTGGCCCGGGCGAAGCCGGCATCGGTGCAGGGGAAGTCCATGCAGCCGATGTCCTCGGTGAAGTTGATCTCCCCGCTGCCCTTGCCGTCGTCCTCGGCGACGAACTGTTCGACTCCGTACGGGTGCGTGATGGTGTAGGTCTCACCGGGAGTCAGGCCGTCGACGCGGATGCGCAGCCGGGAGAAGGCGATCTGCTCACCGTCCACCGCGGTCTCAGTCGCACCGCCGAACGCCGCCTCGGTGGCCATCGCCAGCACCGCACGGTTGGTCGGGGTCTCAATCACTGCTTCGCCGGCCCACCAGAAGGCCTCCCCGGGGAAGTTGTCCGGGAAGGACACGGTGTCGCCGGCATCGGGCAGGGGCGATTCTGCGAGCATGGGGCACTGGGCCGGGTCCAGGCACAGTTCCAGCCGGACCGGTGCCAGGCCCCGGGCGGGGTCTCCCTTGTCCTCGAACCACTGCGGGAAACCGGTTTCGGGGCTGATGGGGCCGGCCTTGGCCAGACCGGACTGCGGGGCCGGCGGGCTCAGGGTCACCGCCTGTGCGGGGACGGCCAGCAGCGGTGCCAGCAGGGCGGCGGTGGCGGCACCGGCCAGCATGCCGCCGCGCAGTCCCGTAACTGTACGGTGTTGGTTCATTTCGGACATTGGGGACACTCCTTTGGGCGGGATAAGACTGTGGAAACCGCGGCCTGCGGCGTCTTCCACTGTGGGCAGCGTTGATGAAACGACGATGAGAAATCGGTGAAGGAATTCTCATGCAGCAGTAACGCGGGCCAGCCGCACCGTCACTCCCGCCGTCCTACTTTTTTACAAGGAATGCATGGGAAAAACAGAGGACCGCAAAGGGGTATGCGGCGCTATCGGCAGCATCGGGGTGGGGGTCCCGTTCTGCAGGCCGAGCCGCATACCCGACAGTCCACCCCTCTCCAGAGGTGGTTCCCGTGACAATGAGGATGTCAGTATCGCGACGCCGGGTCCTGCAGTACGGCGGCCTGGGAGTGTTGGGGGCAGCAGCACTGTCGGTGCCGGTGGGATCGATCGAGGCCAAATCGGCAAGCCGGCTCAGTCCCCAGGACAGGCCCGGGCTGTTCCAGGCACCCCTTACCCAGGCCCCGGTCCTGGAGCCCTATGCCAAGGGCAACGACCCGGAGGACGGGGCTCCGATCCACTACTACTCGGTAACGGAAACGGCCGGCACCGCGGCCATCCTGCCGCGGCTGACGACTCCGATCCTGTCCTATAACGGGGTTTTCCCCGGCCCGACGATCAGCGTGGAGCGGGGCACCAAGGCGGTGCTGCGGGTCCGCAACCAACTGCCGGCAACCCATCCCCTGGACGGACACGAGCTGTCCACGTCCACGCACCTGCACGGCTCGGCCTCCCTGCCCGAGTACGACGGCTACGCCAACGACACCACGCCGCCGGGCTTCGTCAAGGACTACCTGTACCCGAACTCGCAGCACGCCCGCACGATCTGGTACCACGACCATGCCGTCCACCACACCGGGACCAACGCCTATTCCGGGCTCGCGGCCCAGTACCACATCCATGATCCGCTGGAGAGGGCACTGCTGCCGCAGGGCCGCTTCGACGTCGCCCTGACGGTCACCGACGCGATGTTCGCCGCTGACGGCACCCTGGCCTATGACGACAACAACCATTCCGGCCTGTGGGGCGACATCATCCTGGTCAACGGCGCCCCGTGGCCGGTCATGAAGGTGCAGCGGCGCGTCTACCGGTTCCGCGTCCTGAACGCGTGCGTGTCACGGTCCTTCCGGTTCACCCTCGGCAACGGAGATCCGGTCACCGTAGTGGCCACCGACGGCGGACTCATGCCGGCCGCGCAGACGGTGGGGGAGTGGCGGCATTCGGGCGGCGAACGCTACGAAATCCTCATCGATTTCCGCAACTACCGGCCCGGCGACCGGATCGAACTGCACAACCTGTCCAACAAGAACAACGTCGACTATGACTTCACCAACCAAGTTATGGCCTTCGACGTGACCGATGAGCCGGTCGACACCACGGACCCGACCTGGAACACGATCCCGTCCGTCCTGAACCCGAACAACGAAATCATGAACCTGCGTCCCGAGGACGCGGCCGTCACCCGCCGCTTCCGGGTCAAACGCGATGACGTGACGAACCTGTGGACCATTGACGACCAGACCTGGGCCAGCGTGGTGGCCAGCGGCTACCGGGACGTGATCGCCGCTCCGGACCTGAACGCGGTGGAGATCTGGGAGTTCGAAAACAACGCCGGCGGATGGTTCCACCCCATGCACGTGCACCTGGTGGACTTCCGCATCATCGGCGGCGAAGGCAGGCCCACCTATACCTACGAAGAGGGTCCCAAGGACGTCGCCTACGTCGGTGAAGGCGAAACCGTGAGGCTGCTGATGCAGTTCGGGCCGCACCAAGGCAAGTACATGGTCCACTGCCACAACCTGCCGCATGAGGACCACGACATGATGGTCCAGTTCCGGGTGGGACCGGAAACTGCCCCGGACCCCCACGACCCCATGAGCGTGGACCGCTGCTACTGGGACGACGGCACCATTCCGCCGGCCTACCCGCCCGCACCGTCCTATACCGACGTACCCGCCGGCACCCAGTTCCTCAACGAAATCTCCTGGCTCGCCATCCACGGGATCACCACCGGCTACTCCGACGGCAGCTACCGGCCGGTGAGCCCGGTCAACCGCGACGCGATGGCCGCCTTCATGTACCGGCTGGCCGGATCCCCGGCCTTCACCCCGCCGGCCGTCTCACCGTTCCGGGATCTGGGCCAGGACAACCAGTTCTACAAAGAAATCACCTGGCTCGCCGCCCAGGGCGTCACCACCGGTTACCCCGACGGCACCTACCGGTACCTGCAGTCGGTCAACCGTGACGCCATGGCCGCGTTCCTGTACCGGCTGGCCGGATCCCCGGCCTTCACCCCGCCGCTGGTCTCGCCGTTCGGCGACGTGGCCACCGACAACCCCTTCTACACCGAAATCTGCTGGCTGGCCTCCACCGGGATCACCACCGGCTACCCCGACGGCACGTTCAGACCGCTGCAACCGGTCAACCGCGACGCCGTGGCAGCCTTCCTCTTCCGCCACCGCAAACACACCGGCCAATAGCACCAACCTGTCCGGCTGCTGCGGAATGATTCCGGCAGCAGCCGGGTTCACGTCTGGCCTCACGTCCGTCCTCGCATCCGGCCTCGGTCCGAAGCGTTCCCAGGCTTACGAACCGAGGTAGACCGAAACCAGGGCGAACAGTCCTGCGCCGGCGGTGAGGAAGATCGGGTCAGTCGGGCTGGTTTCGCCTTCGTGGGCTTCGGTGACCATTTCTTCGATGATGACGCTGGTCAGGACCCCTCCGGTCAGCGCCAGGACTGAGAGAGTGATAATTTCGGGGGCATCGCGCAGGAGGAAGTATCCGATGGCTGCTCCCAGAAGTATGGGGATACTGAAGCCCAGGGACAGCAGAATGCGTTGGCGGCGTCTGATCCTGGCGCGTCTCAGGATGGCTATGGCCGCGAAGCCTTCGGGTACGTCGGCGGGTACCTGCCCGAGGGCCAGCAGCAGGCCCAGGGACGGGTTGATGAGGGTGGCTGTTCCGATCATCACGCCGTCGCTGAAGAGGTCGAGCGAGACACCCGCGAAGATGGCCATCGGGCCCTGGGCTTGATGTCCGGCACGTGCGCGTTGGGTCAGGAGGGCGAGGACGCGTTCAAGTCCGATAAACGCCGCCCCGCCGAGGGCGAAGGCCAGGATGGGAATCCAGGGCGGGTTTCCGCTGAGGGCTTCCGGCATCAGCTCCAGGCCGACGACGGCAAGCACGATACCAGCCGCCAGATGCAGTGCCTGGCTGAGGATCTTATCGGACACCCGGAGGAGTATCTCCCCGGGTGGAATTCTGTTCCCACCCGGCTTGTTCGTGCGTCGTGGAGACCGCAGCTAGCCGTGCTCTAGGCGGCATGGGCAGCGGGCGCGGAGCGCCCCCTGCCCGACGCGCGAGGGGCGGGCTGAGACTTCATCCCCCAATAGGCTCTGAAGTCACCGTCCAACCTCTCACGGACCGTCATGCGTTGACGCTTGGTCTTGGAGGACCCCTGCGCAAGCCAAGAACGTCTTGACTTAGTGGTCCTCGCACCATTCACGTCCGCATGGATTTTCTTGCCGCAGAAGCGGCAGAGAAACTTTGTGCGCTTGCTCGTGCTGCGGTTCTTCTCGTGCACGAACCCGCAGCCGGAGCATTCCTGCGAGGTCAGGGCGGCGTTCACCTCGATGACCGCCAGCCCCCTGTCCTGCGTCAGACTCTTCAGCTTGGTCTTAATCGCGGCTCTGCCGAACCGGGTGATGAGCCGGTTCATGGCCCGGCTCATCCCGCCGCCCCTAAAGTCGAGGTTCTCCACGACCAGTCCGGCGATGTCCTCGTCCGCGATCCGGTTGAGGATGCGGTTGACCTCGTTTTTGATGTACTCGCGGATGCGGTGCTGCAGCCGGCGGTACCGCTTGCTGGAGCTGGGCCGGATCTTGTGCTTCTGGAGGGTGCGCTGAAGCTCAGTAACCTGCCGGTCCAGCTCATGCAGGTGCGGCATCGCTCCCTGCCCGTACAGTCGCCCGTCGGAGGTGGCGAATAGGACGGTCATGCCCCAGTCCAGCCCCAGCCAGTTGTCGTTGTCCTCGCGGAGGGTGACCTCCTTGGATTTCTTCTGGAGGGTGAACTGCACCGAGTTGTCGTCCTTGATGGTGACCTGCACGAAGCCGGACAGGTCACCATCGGCCTTGACGAAATGGTCATTGACCCTCAGCGGGATGCGGACCGGCTTATTCAGTGTCAGGGTGGAGACCCGGACCCAGTAATCGAAGGAGTTCGACTTGCCGTCCCTGCCCGCCTTCTCGATCTGGGCGACCTTGCCGTCCATGGCCATAGAGTTCACCCGGGACAGGTTCGGCAGTCGGACATGCCTCTTGAGGTGGTGCTTGACCATATGGCGCAGCAGTTTTAGTAGCGCCGGGTCGACGATCAGGTCGTCGGCAGGCTTCCACCCCTTACCCTTGGCTTTACCGTGGTGGAGCTCGCCGGTCTTAATGTCGACCTTCATGGGCAGCGCCAGCTCTTTGGCGAACCACCCGGCAATCACATTCACCCGGTACAGGATCGTCTTGGTCTCATCATCCAACCGTGAGCCGGTGATGGTTGCACGGACGGCGGACTTTATCTTCTCCTGCCACGAGTCGAGCGCACCGCGTGCCTGCGTGTGGATGGAGTTGACCTGCCGGGAGGACAGGACGGTGGTGAAGGGCAGGTCGGTGGGCTTGAGCGGGATGCGCTCTTTCAGTCCCTCGCCCGCATAAATGCCCCGAGTGAGCATGCAGGCCATATTAACCAGCGCCTGCCGCCACGGTCCGAGGACCTCGCGGACCTGCACGAGCTTGCCCTCATTGGCGTGGTTCTCCAGCGGGTAGGCGCGGATCTTTTCCTCGCCGGTCAGTTTCAGCTCTGGCTGCGGCTGCGGCCTCTTCTTTCGTCGGGTCTTCCGGCTCTTGGCGGGCTCCGGCAGGCCCTTGTTCCGCCTGCTCATGTGCCGTCCTCCCCGGGAGTCGCTTCCTGGGGGCGCAGTTCCTGCGCGAGCTTCGCCTTCGCGCGGGCGGCCCGGCGCTGCCCGTACATGCGCGCAGTGAACGAATAGATGACGCTGGTCAGGTCGGCAACGATGTCCTCACGCTGGCCTTCAGAGGGGTTCATGACCAGAATCCGCTTGCCTGAAGTGGTCGCGAGGGTTTCGAACCATGCGAAGCCGAACCGGGTCAGCCGGTCCTTGTACTCAACGACGATGGTGGAGTAGCTCGTTTTCTTTAGCAGCTTGTGCAGCTTCGGGCGGGTGTCGGAGACACCGGAGCCGACTTCTTTGACCACCTCGACGACATGCAGTCCCTGTGCGATCGCCCAGTCCACGGCACGGTCGGCCTGCCGGTTCAGGTTCTCGCGCTGGCTGGCGTCCGAGACCCGGGCGTACACCACGGCGGTATTCTCAAGCTTCGCGTCGACCATGACCGGATCGGGGACATGGATAGTGCCAAATTCATCCTGCCAAGCCCCCGGGATTTTCCCGGCCTTGTACCGGTTCCACGCAGCACGGTACTGAATGTCGTTCCGTTTCGCGTAGTCCGAGAGCTTCATGCCATTAGCACTACCATAGAATTCATAATACTTCTATAGTCTTGGTTTGATTTTTCTGGGACTTCGGCGGCCAGGCCTCCGAGCAGATTGCCAATAGCCGGCAGGGCGGCGAAGGCGAGCACCATTGGAAATCCCTGCATCGGTGTCCTTTCGGCGTGTGGTTTCGGTGCTCAAGCCGCCGGCTCCAGCACGGGAGAGGGCTGCTGGGCGCTGAGGCGGTTCTTCCGGCGGATCCGGCCGGCCCTCACGCCGTTGGCGATGACGACGATCTCGGCCAGCTCGTGCACCAGTACGACGGCGGCCAGTCCGAGCGCTCCGAACAGCGCCAGCGGGATCAGCACGGCGATCAGCAGCAGGGACAGGCCGACGTTCTGCAGCATGATGCGGCGGGTTCTGCGGGCGTGGTCGAGTGCCTGGGGGAGGTGGTTCAGGTCCTCGCCCATCAGGGCGATGTCTGCCGTTTCGATGGCAACGTCGGTGCCAATGGCGCCCATCGCGATGCCGGTGTCGGCCGTGGCCAGCGCCGGTGCGTCATTGACGCCGTCACCGACCATCGCGGTGGGCCGTCTGCCCTTGAGTTCACGGATGATCTCGGCCTTGTCCTCCGGGCGCAGGTCGGCGTGGACTTCGGTGATGCCGGCCTCCTTGCCCAGGGCGTTGGCGGTGATGGTGTTGTCACCGGTGAGCATGGCCGTGGTGTAGCCGGAACGGGTGAGCCGGGCGATGACTTCGCGGGCTTCCGGGCGCAGTTCGTCACGCACCGCCACGGCCCCGATGACCTGGCCGTCGTCCTCAATCAGCACGGCGGTGGCACCTGCCTGCTGCATCCTCTCGACGTCCGCAGCCAGAACTCCGGGCTCGATCCAGCCCGGGCGGCCCAGGCGCAGCTTCCTGCCGTCCAGGGTTCCTTCCAGTCCGGCGCCCGGGATGGTGTCAACGTCGGTGACCTCGGCCCGTTCGGGGGTTGCGGCGAGGATGGCGCGGGCGAGCGGGTGTTCGCTGCGGGCTTCCAGTCCGGCGGCCAGGGCGAGCACGTGCTCCCTGGAGGCGGTTCCCGCGGTGGCGACGTCGACGACGGCGGGCCGGTTGCGGGTCAGGGTGCCGGTCTTGTCCAGGGCGATGGTGCGGATTCTGCCCAGGGTTTCGAGGGCGCCGCCGCCCTTGATCAGCACGCCGATGCGGCTGGCCGCGCCGACGGAGGCGACGACGGTGACGGGCACGGAGATCGCCAGCGCGCAGGGTGAGGCGGCGACCAGTACGACGAGGGCGCGTTCGAACCACAGCAGCGGTTCCCCGACAATAAAGCCGAAAGCGATAATGAGCGCCGCTGCGATCAGGATCCCGGGCACGAGCTTGCTGGCGATGGCGTCGGCCAGTCGCTGGCCCGGTCCCTTGCGGGACTGCTCGGTCTCGACGATGTGCACGATCCTGGCCAGCGAGTTGTTCTCCGCGGTACTGGTTACCTCGACCTCGAGCGGGCCGGTGCCGTTGATGGAGCCGGCATAGACCTCGGTTCCCGGGCCCGCCTCGACCGGCACGGATTCCCCGGTCAGGGCCGAGGTATCCAGCGACGTGCGGCCGGTGATGATCCGCCCGTCGGTGGCGAGCCGTTCTCCGGGGCGCACCACCATGCGGTCGCCCGGGACGAGTTCGGCCGGAGAGACCGTTACTTCCGTCCCGTCGCGCAGCACGGTCGCTTCGGCCGGGACGAGGTCCAGCAGGGCGCGCAGGCCGCGGCGGGTCCTGGCCAGCGAATATTCTTCAAGCCCCTCGGAAATCGCATACAGGAAGGCGAGCATGGCCGCTTCCTCGATCTCGCGGAGCAGGACGGCACCGACCGCGGCGATGGTCATCAGCGTGCCGACCCCGATCTTGCCTTTGGCCAGGCGCCGCAGTGTCGACGGGACAAAGGTCCGGGCCGCCACCACCAGCGCGATGATTTCCAGCGGCAGACCCAGCCATGGCGGGCCGTCGGCCAGCGACACAATCCACGCTGCCAGCAGCAGGACACCGGAGACGGCCGCGGCACGGATCTCGGTGACGTGCCAGAAACCTTCCGCTTCCTCCTCGCCGGTTTCGGTGGTTCCGGGCCTGTCGTCGCTGCAGCCGCACGCGTCGCTCATCGGGTTCCCTCCTTCGTCGTGGACTGGCCAAGGCCTGCGGTGCCGTAGTTCGGGCACAGGCTGACCGCATTCCCGGTGGCGGCCAGCAGGATCTCGGCCGCCGCGAGCATGTCCATCAGTTCCGGCCGGGTCAGCGAGTAGTACACGCTGCGCCCCTGCACCCTGCCCTCGACCAAGCCGCAATCACGCAGGCACGCCACATGGGCAGAGACGGTGGACTGGGCCAGCCCCAGCTCTCCGGTCAGCTCGGCGACGCGCACCTCCCCACCGGCCATGCGCTTCACAATCGCCAGCCGCGTCGGATCGCCCAGCGAGTGGAACAGGGCAGCCGCCGGATCAAGGCCCTGGCATGCCTTTGCGGGTTCGGTTCGATTGATCGCCATAGAGCGATGATAGCGGTTTTGTGCTGTCATCGGTACCGCGGGGTAACCTCGGGATGATCCAAAGGGCCGGCCCGCCTGCACCATGCGGCCGGCCCTTCACTGCGAAACCAGGAGTACCCTCATGTCCGCCCCGACCGGCAAACCCGCCATGTCCCTTCCGAACAAGCTCGCCATCGGCCTGGCCATCGCCGCGATCCTGGCCATCGTCGCCGCCGTCGTGATCGGCTCCGGCAGCAAAGCTGCATCGCAGGCCTCGCTGGCCCAGAGCGCCGAGGTCGTGAGGGAGGACAGCCACCGGCTCTCCGCAGCCGCCGATGAGAAGGCCGTGCTCGTGGAATTCGTTGACTTCGAATGCGAATCCTGCCTGGCCGCGTATCCCTTCGTGGAGGAACTGCGCACCGACTACGCCGAGAATCTGACCATCGTCACCCGCTACTTCCCGCTGCCCGGGCACTACAACTCGATGAATGCTGCGCTGGCCGTGGAGGCCGCCGCGCAGCAGGGCCGGTTTGAGGACATGTACCATCGGATGTTCGAAACCCAGACCGAGTGGGCCCACGCGAACGATTCCCGTGCGAGCACCTTCCGTGGCTTCGCCCAGGCGATGGGCCTGGATCTGGCCGCCTATGATGCGGCCGTCGCCGATCCGACCACCGCCGCCCGGGTGGAGCAGGACAAGAACGACGGCACCGGCCTGGGCGTGGCCGGCACCCCCACCTTCTTCCTGGACGGGCAGAAAATCGAACCGTCCACCCTGGAGGAATTCCGGCAGCTGATCGAAACAGCCATCAGCCGGTGAACATCGGCGGTTTCTTCGCCGACACGGTCCCGGGGCCTTGGCCGCCCTCCTGGTCCCGGCCGCCGGTATCCACCCCAGCATCCGATCACTGGGGTGCAGTCCGGGCCGCAACCGGGCCTGAAAGGCGGATCCTGGACAGTAGCGGGCCGGTCCGGGACCGGCACCGCAACCGCAGGACCGCCCCGGGCCTTGTCCCGGACGGCACGTGGCGGCGGACGGGCAGGAGGAGCACATGCAGAAAACAGCCCTTCCGGCGCTGCTGTCCGCAGCGCTGCTCGCCGGCTGCGGCACCGCCGCGGACCCGGCAGCCCAGACCCCGTCGGCCCAGACCCCGCCGGCCCAGACGCGCGCGGCCCAGACCCCGGTGGCCCAAGCCCCGGTGGTGAACCGTGCTGTCTCCACGGAGGGCACCGGAGCGCAGCAGGCGGTGCTGGCGGAACTGGCGGCGATCGACCCGCTGCTGCTCAGCGGTGATGCCCTTTCGAAGGTGCGGGCAACCTGCTCCGGCATTGCCGGCGGCGCCGAGGACCTGCTGACCGTCACGAAAATCAGATTCACCGGCCCGGGCGCGGATCCGGTCTCCGATGACCAGGCCCGCAGGATCATCGCCGCGATCAGCACTGCCGGATTCTGCGGTTCCCCGGCCGGACGGTAACGCCCTCCGCCTGCCTCCCTCCGTCTGCCTCCCTCGGCCTGTCTCGTCG